>CAUZNX010000090.1:0-5906 GCA_963580905.1 Dehalococcoidia bacterium
CGCTCTAGCATTATGGATTGGGTGAAGAAGAACCACGTGGTACCAAGGTAGATGGCCACGGGTATTCCAATGATCGTGATCACAGCGCCGATGATCGCCAGGGAAAATGCCAGGGTCGAAAGGACGAGGGACAGTACTCTTGCCCACGCCCGTCCGAAACAGTCGCCCACCTTTATTGGCCTGTCCAGGTACTGGTGCGACACCGCGCATACCATGGCCCCGCCTGCTAGCGCCGAGAGCACGAATGAGAAGGCGAAGGCGGTGATCACCGTCGCCGTAATCTCGTTGCCGGAGACGAACGCCAGCGGTATAAACGGCACCTGTGGGACGAGAGCGATGGGCAGGAAGCTTTTGAAGCCACCGCGATAGACCCGAAACGTCTCTTGGACAAGGCCGGAGACGTCTCGGGGAACGAATTTGCCTGCCGAAGCTTCGAGTGGAACTATTGTCCCCTGGGAGCCTAAAGGCACTCCGCAGGAGGAGCAAAACTGTGCTTCATGGGGGTTGCCGCTTCCGCAGACAGGACAATTCACGTTGACGGAGCCGTCGGAAGCCTCAAATCTACTCCTACCTTAGGTTCCTCCACCAGGGAGAGAGATAACCCTTCCTCTAATCGGCCGCTTCGGTCTCCATCTTCTCTACACGAACGGGCACCAAAGGCAGGCCTTTTACGGTTGCCATTGGGTCCGGCTCCTTCGATGCATCAAGCTCTGACGCCAAATTGCCAAACAGGGCGGTTGTGGCGATCAAGCCCGGGTGGGGACTCGACAGACTTACGACTGCCCGTTGTCGTTCTCTCTCAGAAACCACCTCAACCCACTCGCCGGCCTGTACTCCGATGGTGGCGGCGTCGTCAGCGTGGATCTCCACGATCTCGTCTCTCTGTATCTGGTTTCGCTTCCCCAATAGGACTATTTCCATGGGACGGTCAGACTGGTGGAGCACCCTGCCCTTGGCCAGAAGATACGGATATTCCGCGTCGGTATGAGAAGACGTATCTACTAGTTCCATCTTCACCAGCTTCGCGCGGTAGTCGTTCCCTTCTGCGAACAGCATCGGGGTGTCCTCCATGTCGGTGGCCAGGCATGGCCACTGCAGGCCCCCGGATTCAAGCCGCTCGAAGGTGATGCCGCCGTAGCTTCCGAAGGCCTCGGTTATCTCATCGAATACCGTGCTGCTATCCTGGTGATCAAATCCCTTGGCGTCCATCCTCTTAGCGATCTGGGAGATGATACGCCATTCGGAGTCCTCGTCACCCTTGGGGCCCAGCGCTGGTTGCAGTAGCTGGACTCGCCGCTCCAGGTTGGTGTACGTTCCCTCCTTCTCGGCGAAGGTGGTGGTTGGGATGACAACATCGGCCAGGTCAGTCAGCTCGCCTGGGAAAGTGCCCAGAACGACCAAAAATTCAAGGTTCTTGGCGGCTTCAACGAGATCGCCGAGCTCATGGCTGGTGAAGCCGGGGCTGTCCCCGACCAACAACAGTGCTTTTACTCTTCCGTCCTGGATGGCGGGAGCGATATCTCGCACCGACAGGCCCGGAGTGGTGGGGAGTGAATTGCCCCAAGCTTTTTCTATCTGAGTACGGGCATCGTCGTCGGAGACGGCGCGATAGCCTGGGAGCAAGTCGGGCACGCAACCAATGTCCCTGGAGCCTTGAATGTTTGCCCCGTTTTGTAGGGGGTAGAGGCCTGTAGAAGGCCTGCCCACGTTGCCGGTAATTAGTGCCAGATTGATGATGGCCCGGACACAAGAGTCTCGCTGCTCCGGCTCCAGTGTCTCTAGGGCGTAGATGAAGGCGCATGGGTTGCTGGCGGCCAGCAGCCGGGCGGCCTCTTGGATTTCCGCCTGCGGTATGGATGTAAGGGCTGAGACCTTGAGCAGATCGAACTGCCAGAGGCTTTCCCTGAGGAGCTTGGCGTCTTCGCAGCGGTCTCCCAGGAAGTCGTGGTCGTCCAGCGACTCGTCTACGATCACTCGAAGCATTCCGCCGATCAGGGCGGTCTCGCTCCCGGGTACGGGCCGTAGCCACCGCGTCGCGTAACGAGTCAATTCTGTCTCGCGCGGGTCGATGACGATGAGTGACGCGCCGTTGCGGACGGCCTTCTTGATAGGCACCGCGACGACGTTTTGTTCTTCTGTGACGTTGCTTGACACTACCAGGAAGCACTTTGCGCCTTCCAGGTCCCAGATCGGGTTGGTGGCGGCCTGGGCTCCGAGCATCTCCTCGAGCGGCGGCATCAGCTCCGGTCGCGTATTCGACCATACGTCTATGTTGTTGGTGCCCATGACTGTGCGGGCGAATTTCTGGGCGATGTAGTTGTCTTCGTTGGTGCCACGGGGCGAGGCGAGCAGGGCAAACTGGTCGCCCTTGTACTGCGATAGGCGCTCTGCAGCGTGGTCCAGAGCCGCGATGGCTGTAGTTTCCGCCAGCTCGCCGTCGGTTTTAATCAGGCTCTTTCTGAGCCGAGCCTTGCTGTTGACGAATTCCAGGCCGAACTTCCCTTTGAAGCATGCCTGCCCCTGGTTCGCGGCGGCTTGGCGGTCGGGAATGGCACGGATGAGGCGATTGCGCTTGTCCACTTCCAGGGTCATCTGGCACCCTACCGGGCAATGCGTGCAAACGCTAGTGATCTTCTTTATGGCCTTGTCCCACTTGTGGTCACGTTCGACCAGCGCGCCAGTGGGGCAGACATCGATGCAGGCCCCACAAAACTCGCATCCGGATTCCAGCAGTGACGTGCCGTTGGAGGTGCCGATGAGGCTCCGGCCCGACCGATCTGTGAACGAGAGAGCGCCATCGCCCCGGACCTCGTCACACACACGTACGCAGCGAGCGCATACGATGCAGAGGTTCATGTCCATTTCCCACATCGGGTCTTTGACCTTGAGTGGGATGTGGCGATTGTTGTACGTGAGCGTAGTGTCCAGGTCCATTTCCATGTACCGGACGGTGTCCTTGAGCTCGCATCGCTCGTTCTTGGGACACGTGACACACCGATCATTTACCGACACGTGCCTGAGGCAGATATCCGCGGGACCGCACAGGTCGATCCTGTGGCAGTTGAGGCATCCGTGAGGGTGCTCGGAGATGAGCAGGTCCATGACGCCCTTACGGAGCTCGGTTGTGGCCTCGGACTTGGTGTTGACTACCATGCCGTCAGCGACCGGAATCGTGCAGGAGGCTTGCTGGCCGGGAGGCCCACCTTCCTCGAACTCCACGACGCACATGCGACAGGCGCCGAATGCTTTCATTCCGGGGTAGTAACACAGGTACGGGATATACAGGCCAGCGTCCATGGAGGCCTGGAGCACGTTGGTGCCCTTAGCCGCCGTGACCTCTTTCCCGTCGATTGTTAGCTTGACGTTATCTGCCATGTGGTCTCCAGTTGTGCAGCCGGTTTTGGTCTATCCCACCGTCAGCGGGACCATTCCCGGCTGGAAGTCCTCGGCGTATGGCCGTGTGTTTCGAGGAACGAGCACCGTCCGATCACAGCTCCCGGTGGGACAGCGACCCTCTTCGAGGTGTATTCGGAAGTCCTCTGGGAAGTTTTGGATAGCAGATTTGATTGGGTTGACGCCGAGTTGGCCGTGGAAACAGAGAGACCCTGCTGCCATCGTGCTGCCGACCCGATCAATCATCTCGAGGTCGCCCGGCCTCCCGTTGTAGCTCGCGATGCGCTCCACGAACTCGAGCAGGTTGGTCATGCCGAGCCGGCAGGGGAAGCACTTGCCGCAGGACTCGTACTGGCAAAACGTCACAAGTACTCGGGCCAGGTCGACGGCGCACGTGTCCTCGTCGGAGATGATCACGCCTCCGGAGCCCAACATCGCACCCACGCCTTTCATGGCGTCGAAATCTAGTCCGATTGGCAGGATGTCTGGTCCCAGGATGTGGCCTAGCGGGCCGCCGAGCTGGAGCAACTTGAACTCTTTGCCGTCAGGGACGCCGCCACCTATCTCGTCGATGACTCGGCCCATCTCCATACCCATCGGCACCTCGTACATGCCGGGGTACTTTACGTTGCCATTCAAGCAAATTATCGCCGTGCCGGAGCATTTCTCCGCGCCTATGGACTTGAACCAGGCGCCTCCCCGGCTGATTATCTGAGGAGCGTACGAGAGGCTCTTGACGTTGTTTACGGTACTTGGCTTGCCCCAGACGCCAAATGCGGCCGGGAACGGGGGCTTGAACCTGGGCATGGCCCGTTTGCCTTCGATAGAGTCCATCAGGGCGGTCTCTTCTCCTGCGACGTAGGAGTCGCCGGTAAGAGATATCTCTATGTCGAAGCTAAAGTCGGAGCCCAGGACTTTCTCGCCGAGCAGTCCCATCTCGTAAGCCTGCTCGATGGCCCTCTGGGTTCGATCGATGGGGCCGTCGTGGCCGTGTCGGATGAACACGAAACCCTTGGTCGCGCCCGTGGCGTACCCCGCAAGAATTATGCCTTCCAGGAGGGTGTGTGGGTCGCCCTCCAGGATGCCCTTGTCGTTGTAGGCACCGGGGTCACCCTCCTCGCAATTGCAGAGGATGTACTTCGGCGGACCCGGAGAGCGGACCATGAAGCTCCACTTGACCCCTGTCGGGAAGCCCGCGCCTCCGCGACCGCGCAGCCCGGAGTCGATCATGTCTTTGATGACGTCCTCGGGCTTCATTTCGAACAGGGCCTTGTTGATGCCGGCGTAGCCGCCGTTGGCGATGTACTGGAAGATGTCGTCAGGGGCGATGTTGCCCGCGTTTCGAAGGGCGATTCGTTCCTGTAGGTGCATCATCGGGAGGGTCATGAGGTCGGTCACGCCGGCGATAGGGGTGTCGCCAAGATAGCCAAACGGTTCGAGAGCGGGAAGCTCACCCTTGCCAGCGTAGCTTTCGATGATCGAAGGAACGTCGTCGGGAGAGACGTTCTTGAAGAATAGCCGGGAACCGCCAGGCAGTTGCACATCCACCAGAGGCTCGGCGTAGCACATGCCCAGACAGCCTACCTCGTCCAGGGTGATGTCGACTTCCAGCCGCTCGGACTCGACCGAAATCGCATCGAGCACGTCTAGCGCGCCTGATGCCTGGCCGCACAGGCCTGTGCCTACCCTGATCCAAGGGCGGTCGCCAGCCACGAGCTGTTTCCACTGCTCGTCTGCCTGTGTCTTTAGTTCACTGTAGTCAGGCAATTTCCTCGTCCGCCCCTCTTGCCGAAAAGAGAGTAGGAGTATGTGAGGGACATCCTCATGTACTCGATAGGGGGGCCGAGCCCCTCCACACACCCTCGAGGTCAGCTAATTCAGATTGAGCACAAAACAATTTTCGAAATAGTGATTCCGGATGTTTTCCAGAGTCGACTCTAGGAGTGCGTGCCGTTTGTGTCGGTCATCAGGCGAGACACTCGTTCTTTCATCTCCTCGGGGCTGATACCACCCCGAAGTCGGTGATCAATGCTGACGACCGGCGCCCGAGAACATGCTCCCAGGCACGTGTTGTACTTCAGAGCTACCTTGCCGTTGTCGGTATCGCCCTCACCGTCGAGGCCAAGTGCTTCCATACACCCGGACATGATCGTAGCGGAGCCTTTGATGTGGCAGGTGGGACCCCAGCATACCTCTACGGTGTGGTCCGGGGCCGGGGTAAATCGAAAGTTCGTGTAGAAGCTCGCGATCCCCCACACGTCGTTGATAGTGACGTTGTTGAGAGCCGCGACCTCTTCGATCGCCTCTCGGGGCAAATGCCCGAGCGCGTCGTGGACGGCAAATAGGGATGATAGGACGGTGACGGTCGGCCTTTTATCGGAGGCCAAGGCCTTCTTGATCCGGTCCGTCATCGCCTCGCTAGCCATAGTCAGCAGAGCAGCCTCGGATGATCGTTAAAACCGTCACAATAATAGCACACCAAATTGGGGCCAACAATAATAGGCCGCCACGCC
>CAUZNX010000091.1:0-5864 GCA_963580905.1 Dehalococcoidia bacterium
ACAGCGGTGTCGCCTTCGTTGGCGCGGTTGATGCTGAGGACGCGGCCACCGATATCACGGTCCTTGGCGATGCCCCTAACGTCGCGGCTCGCCTCTCATCGGCCGCCGGCCCCGGCGAGATAGTGATCAGCAATGTTACCTACTCCAAGACGGATTTGAGCGACGACCTGGAGCGCCGGACCCTGGATTTGAAGGGCAAGAGCGAGCCCCTGGATATCAGGGTACTGACCGACTACTCCTGAGGTGATTTCTGTGGTCGACGAAGCCTACAAGCGGATGTGGACGACTCTGGCTCCCCGGCCGGAAGACGCACGGCTGGAGGCCGCCATCGACGGCCTCGCGGAGAAGGAGGCGCAGGTTATGCGCCTGCGCTTCGGCATGTCCGGCAGCCGCCCCAGGACCATTGTGGAAGCCGCCAGGGAGGTTGCCCTGGCAGTTGACACCGTACAGGGCCTGGAATCCAGCGCCATCGCGAAGCTAAAAACCGATCTGGGCGTCCCCCTCGCCTAGACCGTGACGTAGACCTCGTCTACGTAGCACCACATCCAGTCCTCGTCCTGGCCGACAGGCTTGATTATTGCGTGTCCCGTCTCTTGGAAATGGCTGATCATGTGGTGGCCCTTGGCCCCGTCACAGCAGCCGACGTAGCCACACACCGAGCAGTATCGCGCATCCGGGTAGTCCCGTCCCCTGCTGCCACGCATGGCTCGCAAACCTGGGACGCAGGGCCGGTGTCTGTCATGGTATCGGCGTGTGTACACTATACCTCTTGAGTCATCTAATCCCCCTCGCTTCCTCAACATCGGGTAATGGGGGCTGGGTTCTGGTATCAGAGCCCGGCACCCGATCCGCACCGCGATATTCTAGCACGGCGCAGTACCAGACCGGCGCAAGTCTCTAGGCATCTCGCGGGCTTGCACTGTCAGGCGCTCTATGTCAGGATATTCGGTATGAGAATTGGCGCCTTCGAGATTGCGGACGATGCCCCTACCCTCACCAACACTCGGGCCCTGGTAATGCTGCGGCCCTGGGTTGATGTCGGAAGGGTGGGTACACTCGTACTCAGAAAGATCGAGAGTCACCTCGGTGCGCGGGAGGTCGGAAAGCTGGCCCGCCCGGGCAACTTCTTCGATTTCACGATGTACCGTCCACGGGCGCAAGCAAATGACGGGCAGAGGTCGTTGAGGATTCCCAACAGTGAAGTCCACTACGCCCACGATGACGCCACGGACCGGGACCACCTTTTCCTTCACCTGCGTGAGCCCCATTCGCTAGGCGAGGACTACACCGACTCCATCGTCGAAGTATTGCAGCACTTCAACGTGACCGAGTACTGCCGTGTCGGCTCAATGTACGACTCGGTGCCCCACACTCGGCCCCTACGCGTCACCGGCTCTCTCACCGAAGAGCAGGAGATCCGAGCCCAGAATATTGTCTCCATCCATCGAAACAACTATCAGGGCCCCACGAGCATAGTGAACCTAGTGAACCAGTCCCTTGACGATATGGGGGTTGAGTCCACGAGCCTGATGCTGCACCTGCCACAGTATGTCCAGATTGACGAGGACTATATGGGCGTAGCCCGCATGATGGAGGCGATGTGCGCCCTCTATGGATATCCCGACTCGTTGGTGGATACTGAAAAGGGCGAGGTCCAGTATCGAGAGATCTCCGAGGGGGTCAAAAACAACCCAGGGGTAGCCAGGCTCTTGGAGCACATGGAGAGAGAGTACGACCTTCAGCAGCCAGCCGACGACCCGGAGCAGGTCGAGGAGGGCGATACGCTCTCCATGCCAACCGAGATGGAGGATTTCCTCCGTGAGCTCGAGGGCCGACCACGCGCCCCGGAGGAGTAGGGCCCCGTTCGGGGCGTCCGCCGCCACTTGGAGCACGCGATTAGGGTAGGGATATTTTGCCCGTCACGTCGGTTCGCGCATTCGCGCTGGCCATACTGTCCGTAGTAGTCCTTGGTCTGCTCGTCCACACGTCCAGCAAGCCACGATCAACGCCGCTCCAGGTCTCCCCCACGTGCTGTTTGGCGTCGCAAAGACGCAGTCGTCTGGCACACCTGTGCCCTCGGGTACCTTGATCGAGGCCAGGATCGGTAACGTCAACTACGCGCAAACCGGGACTGGATCACAGGACACCCGAACGCACTCCCTGACCAGCGGCGGCCTTAACTATGGGTCCACTGCAACTTTCAGCGTATGCGCCGACGACCCGGCTATCGGGTCCGTCGAAGGGGGCACGAGCGGCGAGCAGATTGTTTTCTACGTGGCCGGGATTCAGGCCGATGCACAGCCGTCAATCGCCTTCCAGGGAGGCGTCTCACAGCAGGTCAACCTGACCATTCCTTCGTTGACTGCACCGACGGCCATACCCGCGACGCCATCCACATCAGCATGCCAAATTGCCATAGTGTCAAGCGCATCCACCCCCGTAGCGACGGTCGTCACTACGCCTACGGCAACACCGACAGTGACCGCAACACCGACAGTGACCGCAACACCGCAAGCTACATCCACGCCTACTTCGACTCCTACCGCCGCCGCAACGCCCACGCCGACCGCGCCGGCTACGTCTACTCCGACGTCGACTCCTGAACCTGTGGCGACGCCAACCCCAACTGCGACTGCCCTACCATCCACGGGCGGAGGAGGAGGCGGAGGAGGAGGAGGAGGAGCGGCCCCCTCGCCGACTCCAACCCCGGCACCCGTGTTTTTCCCGCCTACGGCGACGGCGACCCCTGCGCCAATTCCAACACCGATTCCAGGGGTGTCTGCCTGGGGACTGGCGGTACTGGGTGCTGTGCTCGCGATGCTTACAGCACTTACGGTGCATCGCAAACCCAATACTACCTGAGACTAGTTCGCCAGCAGGCCGCCGACAACTACCCGCCTGCTCGGGAAAGCCTTGCGCTCTGCAAGAGAGGGTGTCGCTCTAGCGATTTGCCCGTCGACCGGCTCAGGGCGAACGGGAAACTGAACCTGCAATAGTGGTGAAGTCGTCGACCCAACGCCCCGGATCGGGGCTCTTGGTGCAGGTTCGCAGGGCAACAAGATGAGAATTGGTGAGTGACGGACACTCCCACGACCCCGCCCTACGCGAGCCTCGGACAGGCGATGGAGCAAATTCCCCATTGCACACCACTCACAAGGGCGGCGCGCCGCCCTAGCCGCGGCTTGGTTCGTCCATCTCTTCGCGGGCCTTGCGGACTAGCTCGGGCAGGTGGTCGTCGTTGGCCAGTCGCTGCTCCAGATGCACCATCCTGGCCGGATTTGCCGTCTCGATCATCACGTCACCGTAGGCCTTGTCGTACCAGAACCGGGCGTTGCCAGCAACTTCGTCCCGAATCAACTGCAGGTCCTCGTCGGCGTGGCGCGGCTGTAGGTTGATCGTGAACATCCGCCTGCGGGTGCCGCCACCAAACGAAGCGTGTTTTGTCGCGTGGTTGAACATCAGCAGGTCGCCCGGCTTAACCGGAAGCGCAAGAGCGGGGACCTGGCTGCCGTGGATATCCCACGTGTCCTCGATGATGTTCGACTTGGAGTTCGGGGCTGCAGCGTGCAGCGATTCTGCGAAGACATCGCCGACCTTGTGGCTGCCAGGTATTACGCGCAAGCATCCCGTTTCAGGGTCCACGGGGTCCAGGTAGAATCCCATTTTCACCGACATGTACTTCTTGTCGACGTAGCCGTCAGAGTGCCACGGCGTGTCACCGACGTAGTAGTTGCCGTCGCTAGCCGTATAGTTGTAGTCGTCGCCCAGTATCGATGATGCGATGCCGTTTATGCGTGCGTCGTCGATCAGGGTGCTCATGTATTCGTCCCTATCGATAAAGGGCAACAGGGCGGACCTTTGCTCTCGATCATGGGCTTGCCCGCCATGACCACCGCCGTAGTCGCGCCAGATACGCTCGAACCCTTCCACGATGCCGTCTATCCTATCCAACAGCAGGCCGTCGAACCTTAGAAATCCAAAGTCCTGGAAATACTTTATCTGGCCCTCGGTCAGTCTCATACGAGTGTTCTCCTTTTGGCATCCACAGGTCCGCGCAGCAGTCAGCCGAGCCGCTCGTGACCACCGTTCCCTTCGAAGTTACGAGTGCTGAATACACCCAGGTCACGTCCCTGGTGGACATGGACGATGACCTCTTGTCTCGTTATCCCCACTGAATCCATGAGCTGCTCGTCGATGATGTCGATCAGGTCCTGTATTTCCTCGGTGGTAATACTCTCCGCAACATTGAGCGTGGCGTGTACGACGGTGTCCGCGAAGTGGATATCGACGCGCCCTACGGCGCTCTCCTCGGTCATGACCGTGTAACACTCTGATTGCGCGGTCCTCGCCTCTCGCTCAAAAAAGAACTGTGCCATGTTTTTACCACCTGAGATGTGTCTGGAGTTTCGAGCGCGTCCGTGTGAGACCGCGTCTCGTTCGCGAGGCTACTCTCGGATCTGTCCCGTGCCCTGTATCGTCCACTTGTATGACGTGAGCTCGTTTAGGCCCAACGGTCCGCGAGCATGGAACTTGTCGGTGCTAATGCCAACCTCGGCACCCATGCCGAACTGGCCACCGTCATTGAAGCGAGTGCTGGCGTTGACCATTACGACCGAGGCGTCCACCTCGTCCTGGAAACGGCTGGCTGAGGAGTAGTCCTCCGTGACGATAGCCTCTGTGTGACCAGACGTGTACGTCTCGATATGTTCCAGCGCCTCGTCCAGAGAATCGACGACCTTGACGGCCGCCGTCAGCGAGAGGAACTCCATCCCCCAGTCATCGTCGATTGCGGGGATGACGGTGGGACCGCTCGCCGAGCCGAGGATACTCAGGGCGCGTGCATCGCAATGCAACTCCACCCCGGCCTCCCCCAGCTTTGAGGCGACCTTCGGCAGGAACGCGGGCGCTATGACTGAGTCGACCAGCAGCGTGTCCAGCGCATTACAGACGTAGGGCCTCGAAATCTTCGCGTTGACCGCGATGTCGACCGCCATGTCGACATCTGCCGATCGATCTACATAGGTGTGGCATACGCCGATCCCACCGGTGATGGCAGGCATCGTCGCTTCGTCCCCCACCCGGCGCACGAGCGCCGCGCCCCCTCGCGGGATCATGAGGTCGATGTGCTCCTTCATTCCCAGCATCTGCCCGACCAGCGCCCTGTCCGTCGACTCGATGAACTGCACGGCGTCCTTGGGGATTCCCGCCTCTGCGATCTTGTCTCTCACCAGCGACGCCAGCAGCGAGTTCGAGTTGAACGCTTCCTTGCCGCCTCGCAGGATGACGGCGTTCCCCGACTTTATGCACAGAGCGGCGATGTCGATGGTGACGTCTGGGCGGCTCTCGTATATCGTGCCGATGACACCGAGGGGCACACGCCGCTTGGCGATGCGCAGGCCGTTTGGCAGGACTCGGCCCTCCAATGTCTGGCCTATTGGATCCGGCAGAGCAGCGATGCCCCGTACGCCCTCCGCCATCCCTTTGATTCGCTCGGCGTCCAACAATAGGCGGTCGAGGATCGCGCTGGATTCACCAGCATCCTTAGCTCCTCGGTAGTCCTCCTGGTTGGCCTCAACGATACGATCCGTGTTCTCGACCAGCGCGTCGGCGATATAACCGAGCGCTACGTTTTTGGCGCTTGTTGACGCTTTGGCCAGCGCCCGGGCGCCAACTCGCGCTCGCGCGCCGATGGCCTTGATTTCCACGACATTTGTCTCAATCACCGGCATTCCCCCTGGACTATAGAAACACCATGTTGTTGCGGTGGACCACCTCATCGCCATACGCGTGGCCCAGGACCTCTTTGATTCGGCTGGAATGGGAGCCCTTGATCATGTCGAGCTCCGTCGAGTCGTAGTTTGTAA
>CAUZNX010000092.1:0-5863 GCA_963580905.1 Dehalococcoidia bacterium
AGAAGCCCATCTTCTGATAGAACTCGTATGGGTGGCCGTGCAGGTTCCTGATGCGTCCGAGGTGCCCTAGTAGGTCTGGGAATAGGTCGACCCCGGCGAGGGTTGTGCTGCCGTCTACATCATCTGAGCCAAGCCAGAGAGTTAAACCGCCGCGCTCTGCTACCTGTGTCTCTAGGTCAGCGACGAGGGCGCGACCGATTCCGCGCCTCTGATTGGAAGGTTTCACGACCAGTGGGTGAAGCTCCCAGACCCTGCCGTCGTACGTCGGCATCCCGCCAATCCATCCGAGAACGTGCCCTTCAGTATTGAGTGCTACGCGGCTGATCCTGCCGGAGCCGAAGGACTCTTGGACCTCAGCGAGCCCAGACTCCATGGTTGGCCAGGACTCCGGCCAGTGCTCCGCGAAGCCCTCGACCAGGATGGCCGCTGTCTGTCGGTTTCGGTCTGGCTGGTCGACCGAGAGGTCAGAGATTTGGTAGTTCATTTCGGAATTCTCGTTGCGGGTGACTACCGCAACCGTTTTTGATGCTGCGGAATCACACCTTCATCCAACTCATCGCCCCTCTTCCTAAAAGAAAAAAAGGAAATGGTGTGTGAGGGTGCCCCTCACACACCCGGCAAAGGGGCGAAGCCCCTCTGCACACTCCCTATTTCACCAACATGCGCTGGGCTATCCGCTCTCAGATGGTAGCCACTTCTCGAAGAAGCGCTGCCAGTTGCGGTACATGATGTTCTCGATGTCGGCGGTTTTGTAGCCTCGTCCTGAGAGCACGTCGCCGACCTTTTGGTAGTCGGCGATGGTGTCGATCTCGTAGGGTGCTTCGGGTACGCCTCCCTGGCCGTCGGTGTCGCCGCCTATGGCAGCGTGCTCCGAGTTTCCGGCTAGCTGGCACACGTAGTCGATGTGGTCGACGTAGTCTTCCAGAGTGACCGATTCGCGGGGGAAGACCTCCCAGGGCTGCGGAATTTCGCCGCTCCAGTCGAGGCCTCCCTTGTAGATCATCCACGTATCCATGGACGCCCCGATTACCCCTCCGCGGTCGATGACGGCCTTCAGGATGTCGTCAGGTTGCTGACGCTCACCCGGAGTGATGGCCCGGCAGTTCTGGTGGCTGGCGAGCACCGGCCCATTGAAATGCTCCAACTCCTCGCGTACCGAGGCATCGGAGGTATGGGACACGTCCAGGATCATGCCGAGCTTGTCCATCTCTTTGAGGAGTGGCCGACCCGGAGGCATCAGGCCACCGTCGGTGCCTGTGGCGGTGCCATGGGAGTAGGCGCTGACGCCGTAGTGGGACAGGCTAATCACACGCAGGCCGTTTCCCCACCACTCATGGACCTGTTCTGGCCAAACGATTGCGTCTGCGCCCTCCATGCCAATGATGAAGCCGACCGGTAGCTTGGAGAAGTCGTCGGTGCTGGACCAGGCCTCCATATGTGATGCGAAGCCCTCCCGTGTCGCCAGAATATTGGCGTCGCCGGTGGACTCCATGAGTTGATAGTAGGCCAGCTGGCCCATCGAGGAGGCATAGGCCAGGTTCTGGGTGCGATATTCGCCGTGGGGGTGCCCCGGCTTCTTGACGCACGAGCAGACCTTAACGAGGGCGGCGGCCATCTGTGCCTTGCGCATCTCAGGGATGCTGGCCATGGTGTAGGCGTCCGCCCACTCACCATTTTTCGGAGTGCCAGGCTCGGAGAGGCGAATCCGGTCGAGGTCCCAGGACAGGTCCCGGTCCCAGTGGAGTGCGCCGATGGCCATTGGGTAGTCGCCGTCGATAATCAGCATTGCGTTGTCCTCGCGATAGAGTTGTGCGAGCTCTCTTGTGGCAGCCCATTTTTCGGGGCAATAATAGCAAGTCCCGGCCACATGTTCACCATGCGCTGTGGCCGGGATTTGAGTATTCAGTAGGCGGAGCTCTACGCACCGCCTACTAGATGCTCTTACGATTTATGTATTAGCTGGCTGTTTCGCCAGTCTCGAGTCTATCCGATATGAAGAACATGCCCAGTCCGGTTGCTGCGGCAAGTAGAGCTGCTAGTAAAAACACGATCAGCTGGACTCCCCCGTCCAAGTAGGCCAATCCGTAGATAGCCACGCCAGACGCTACAAGCATTCTGACCCATTCCTCCACGTAGCGTGACGGTGCGTGGGGCTGTTCCCCCTCAATAACGAGCTTGTGACCGTCAAGGAGAGCACCTCTCTCCCACGGGGCCCCGACGTACGACAGTAAGAATCTGTCTAGACCCCACCAGCCGGCGGTCTTCCAAGCGACCATCAAGCCGATAGCCAGTAAGCCCAGGACCGGGTTGGTGCTCGCCGTCCCTGCCAGCATGAAGTTCCAGTTCATCACCGCGCCGAAGAAGGCGGCTATGCCGGTGAAGGCCCCTACCAGGAGACCGAGGCCTACCAGGACCTCACCGTAAGCGACGAGTTTTCCGAAGATCTCGTACATCTCGTTGTTCAACATGAACTCGAGAACCTCGAGGTACCAGTCGTAGGCGATTGCCGCTCTGGCCGGCGGCTCAGGAATGGCAACGGCCCTCTCCCAGAATCCCTTTACGGCGAACCCGGTGTCTGTCCACGCATCTTCGGAAACCTTGTGCCATCCGGATTGGAGCCAGTGGACACCGAGGTAGATCCGAAGTAGGAGTCACACCCAGGAGAACCGCGTGTTGCTGAACAACGAAGTGACCCAGTTGGGATTCTCGAGGACCGGTCCGACCTGCCCGACTTTCGTACTGGCCATCAAATCACCTTCCATTTGGGGGCTTTGGATCAGTGGGATTGTAGTGGATTTGCTATTTGGCTGCAGAAAGGGCAATGGATTTCGTCCCTAGTCAACCTCCTGCTTGTCAAAATCTTTCGGGCTGTGCCTATTTGAATTGGAATGCGTATATCTTGGTGTCGTAGGTTTCGACGCGCATCCGCACCGGCTGCCCTGCCAGGGCGCTCAGGTCCGCGCTGCCGTTGAAGGTGACGGTTTTGCGGATGGCATTGCCGTTGATGGTGTCGCAGTTGCCTCGCGTAAAGCCGTCGATGGGGCTGCCGTCCGGCGTCTGCATCTCTACGTATGCCAGGCCGCCCGCGCCCGTGTCTATGTTCAGCTCCAGACTGCCACCCTGGAATGTAATAGGCGGTGTGACGAACGAGCCGCCATCGTAGGGGGTGTCTGCGGACATGAAGCCGTCCAGGCGCGACACGTTGACGTATACGCCACTCTCGTACCGCTCCGAGCCTGGGTGGACCTGGCCGGAGTGGTTGCGGTTGGAGCCCGAGCAGTAGTTCCACAGCCAGTCTCCCACTCTGACGACGCCTGGCGCCGTGTAGAGCTGCTGTGATCGCGGGCCGTCTGCCAGGCCGATGCCGAGGAACGGTCGCCTTCCGGGCGCCTGGCTCCATGAGATACCGTCGCGGCTGGTCAACAGTCGCACGTCGGCGGTATCCGGGAAGTTGACGTGCATGTCGCCTGCTTCGTCCCCCTCTCCCTCGACCGCCTGGACGGATTCCCAGTGGTACAGGAAGCTGGGCATCATGAAATAGGCGTCCTGGGCGTAGGGGTATTTCATGGCCGCGTTGGTATAGACATCAACATAGCCACCAAGCCGTTCTCGGGACGCGTCCGGCGGTATTACACGCCAGTCCAGCTCCTCCGCGCGGAAGACCTCGACCATCTCGGACCAGTTATGGAAGTCGTCGGACTCGATGCGGCCTATGCCGCGCACCCTGAATCCCCGGTCCGGGTTCCTTGTACGGCCGTAGCCGACGTACTTGCCGAGCCGGTCGTCCCACATCGGCACGTTCTGGGTGTCGCATTGGGGCGTCTCGATGCGGTCGGGGTAGACATTCCAATGGATGCCATCCGCGGAGTACATCTGCCAGAATGGCCCGGTCATACCACGCGCCTCGTCCTCTGGCGGGATGCCCCGTATTTTGGTCCAGAACTTGTACTTTTCCGCAGGCGGGCAGTTTGGGTTCGTGTCCAGAAGCACAGTGCCGCCTTCGGTCTCGCCTCGTGGGCCGTTGGGGAGGCGAGGGATCACGACGTTGTTGGCCTTGGAGCCGGCGATCTCCACCAGGCCCAGTTCGGGTTTCACCCAGTTGAGCCCGTCCGTAGATTCGGCATATGCGACGCCGCGGGTAATGCCTGAGGGGTCGTCGAGGGGTGGCGTGAAGTCGTACCACATGCGGAACTTGTCGCCTTCACGGATGACCGTGTTATAGCCGCCGATGCGCGTCTCCCAGGGCCTGTCCGCCACGAGTACCGGTTCCTCGCCCATGCTGGGAGGGTTCATGGTGAGCTCAAGGTTCTCGCTGCTTTCGATGAAGCGATCGTCGAACAGGAGCTGCTTTTCGCTGCCTACATCGATTGGTCGCTTTGCCATTATTCGGCCTCCTAGGGGAATTCTGGATATTCTCTGCTCGGCAATCTCACGGCCCTCTCCTGAGAGGAAAGAGAACAATATATATGTGAGGAGCACCCTCACGCACCGGGCCCTTCTACGGGATGTGGGTGATGGTGTGGGGCACGGAATTCAGTATCTCACAGCCGGTGTCGGTTACGAGGCAAGTTATTTCGGCGGACAGGTGCCCCAGGTCGAAGCGTCGGGTCGATATCTCCAGCACCACGACCATGCCGGGCTGGAGCACGGTGTGGTCGTTCGCCACGAGATAGGGGCGCTCGTGTACATCGATGCCGATGCCGTGGCCGGCGAAGTCGAGGGCAAGCGGCAGTCCCCGTCGGGCCATCTCCGATTTGCCGAATTCGTATAGGTCAGATGCGACCGCGCCCGGCTTTACGGCGGCGATCATGAGGTCGTTGACCTCGTCCATCGCCGCGTGGACCTGCAGGCCGTCCCCCGGCTGCTCGCCGAAGGCGTAAACCCTGAACATGTCGCCCGCGTAATTGCGATGGAGCGAGCCAGCGTCAACTGATATGAGTTCGCCTCGTTTGAGCTGTGTTTCGGTCGGCGCCAGGACGACCGAGCCCAGCGCACCGGCGCTAACGTGGACGATGTAGCGGTCTGTGTACTCGTCGATGACGGCCCGATTCACGATGGCGGCCAACCCGAGTGCGGTCATGCCATCGGTCAGATTTTCACGCACCGCGGCGTGGCCTCGCTCGACGCCTGCGACAGCGCCCCTCAAACGCGATATCTCTTCCGCAGTCTTGATCATGCGGATCTCGTCGAAGGCGTCCGATGCGTCGACCACATTGGCGTTCGGCAGTGCGGCTTGCACCTGTTGCCACAGGGGCGGATCGAGGTCGCGCGCGCTGACTCCTATCGTCCCTGAGGTTAACCCGCGCTCGTCGAGGGCGTCTACGAGCGCCTTCACCGGGTCATCGAGCACTGTGACGGCATCGGGGCGTCCTGGCACGTTGTAGCTAGGCCCCCAGAAGCGTCGGTCCTCTATCCAGGTACCCTGGGCCACGATGTCGCCCTCTTCGCCGGGATAGGTGACCAGGAAAGGGGGGATGGCACGGTCGGTCGGAAGCCCGGCGAATCTGATTAGAGGCAGCCCGTTGTAGAGCGGCCCCGGATAGTCACGATTGAAGTGGGTGAAGTAGCCGGTGATGTAGCCGTAGTTGACGTAGCCGGCACCCACCAGTACATCGAGCCCGCGGCTCGACAGGTGGCGGGACGCGCGTTCAGGGTCGAGGAGGATGCTCATGGTAGATGCAACTGCCCCTTAGTTTTCAGTAGAAAAGAAAAAAATATGTGTGAGGGACACCCTCACACATCGGCAAGGGGCTGTGCCCATCTGCACACCCCTTCTTCAGCAGCGGCACCCCACAGGGCGGGTGCTGCCCCACCCGACAAAGCGTGCGCAGCACCTTAGTCGTCGTCTGCGTTTACTCTGGCG
>CAUZNX010000093.1:0-5822 GCA_963580905.1 Dehalococcoidia bacterium
ACTGCTCAACGCTCTTGAAGGTGCCGTCGGCCGCGTTCACAGCCGTGGCCCAGGGTACGTTGGCTGCGCCGGGGATGTGCCCACCGCGCTGCGCGCCCTCTTGGGGCAGGTTCGCGGGGGCCAGGAGCTCGCCCGAAAACTCGGCGGGTGCCCTGACGTCGATCAGCCCCACATTGTTGCGGGTGGATGCGACCTCAATAACATAGTCTCGTGTTGCTCGGATGCTGGGGTCAGCGTCACTAGCTCGGTAGACGCGCCTTGCGGGGCTTGGGACATCTGAGCTTGTGTCACGACCCTCGTCAACCCACTTCTGGCGGCCACCGTTCATCAGCTTTAGCTTGCGGTGTCCGTAGAGCCTCATCTGCCAGAAGGCATAGGCTGCGAACCAGTTGTTGTTGTCGCCGTAGAGCACCACTGTGGTGCTCTTGGCAATGCCGGAGCTGCCCAGGAGCCCCTGCATCTGCTCTTTGTTCAGGATGTCCCGTCGCAACGTGTCGTTGAGCTGGGTCGTCCAATTCCAACCTACAGCCCCGGGGACGTGGCCCTGGTCGTATGCCTCGGTATCGACATCGACCTCGACTATCGCCACGTTGTCGTCGTTCAGGTGCTCCGCTACCCAACTGGTCTCGACTATCGATTCAGGATGCGCCACTTTCGCTGCCATGTCGGTCTCCTCTTGCTGTAATTGGGTCTTCCGTCTTTACCACCAGGATCAAAAAAAGGGGGATTCCTGAGCGGACTTGTTTCGAATCCGCTCAGGATATTTCCTCCGACTCCCGGCCCTCGGGCGGGCTTAGGACAGCTAGAGGGGCCGGTCCCCACCGTGGGCCACTAGCAAGGGTTCGACCACCCTGCTAGGCCGGTGCCGGGATTGGCGCCAGTCCGCAAAATATCTCGTAGTCAATCAGTTCCGTCACTGTCGGGTTGTCCCCGCAGACAGGGCAATCCGGGTTGCGCCTGATCTTGACCTCTCGGAATTCCATGTCGAGGGCGTCGATCAGCAAAAGCCTCCCGCTTAGCGTCTTGCCCAGGCCCATGAGCACCTTTGTAACTTCGGTGGCCTGGATACTTCCAACCAGCCCCGGCAACATGCCCAGGACTCCGGCCTCTGCGCAACTGGGTACCTCGCCCGGTGGCGGCGGTTCCGGGAATACGCAGCGGTAGCAGCCCTCGCCGGGGATGTACGTTGTCGCACGACCGTCGAAGATGAGGATGCTCCCATCGACTAGCGGCTTCCCGCTCAGGAACGCGGCGTCGTTGATCAGGTACCTAGCGGCGAAGTTGTCCGCGCCGCTGACTATGACGTCATAGTCGGCCATGAGTTCCATGGCGTTCTCCGATGTGATCGGCACCTCATAGGTGTTCACGGTCACGTCCGGGTTGTACGCGAGCAGCGTATCCTTTGCCGACTCCACCTTGCTGCGCCCAATGTCAGCGTTTTGATGCAGCGTCTGTCGCTGCAAATTCGTCACGTCCACCGTGTCGTAGTCCACGATGCCGATGGTCCCGACCCCTGCAAGTGCCAGGTAGATCGCGACGGGTGAGCCAAGGCCCCCCGCGCCGATGATCAGCACCTTCGATTCCAGCAGCTTGCGCTGTCCCTTGCTTCCCACCTGGGGCATGATGATGTGCCGACTGTAGCGCTGTACCTGATAAGGCGTTAGCGGTTGTGTTGCAACCATTCCTGTCTTCGCCTCCTGACTGTTGCCTGCCCCTGAGGGGGCGGCGATGGCTCATAAATTCCATTCGATTGGTTTGATGCACAAAAACGAAAAACGCGTCCACGACGCGTATAGGGTTTCAGCAGTGGAGCGTTGAAGGGCTGACGTGAGACGACCAAAGGCCGTCTTATTCTCTGGTTAGCCTGGTTCGCAGGACTCCGCTACCTGCGTTGCGTGTTGACGCAACGCCTCGTACAAGTACAGGTAACGGTTACGCGCGCGGGGAGTGCGCGGATGGCAGTGTATTTGTGGCCAAATCGCTGCATTATTTGGGGGCCTCTCTGGACGACGGCAGACGGTCCGCACGTCGATTTCGTACCTTGCGAGTATAGCATGATGCACCTGTACCATCAATGCGGGCACGTGTCATTTCGTCCTACCGAAGGCTTCGCATATCTCCTGTTCAGCAATCTTCGCGGGCTGAAAAACATCTAAGGGAGCACAACGGGTCGGGGCTGGTTTGCCAGGTTGTATAATCGGAGACGGTTCCGGTCCACAATACAAATTTTGCTGGAGGCATCCGAATGGCTCAAGCCGCCAATATGAGCGCTTTCGACGAGGTCAACGTCTTCTTCGACCGGTCTGTGGACCGGCTTGAACTCGATGACGGCATCCGTGAGATGCTGCGGAGGCCATGGCGAGAGTTGGGCGTCGCCGTACCAGTTCGAATGGACGACGGCAGCGTGCAGGTATTCTCAGGCTATCGCGTCCAACATAATGGCGCGAGAGGGCCGTACAAGGGCGGCATTCGTTTCCATCCACAGGCTGACCAGGAGGAGGTACGTGCCCTCGCCTCCTTGATGTCCTGGAAGACTTCGCTGGTCAACATCCCCTTCGGCGGGGCCAAGGGTGGCGTTCAGTGCGACCCCAGGTCTCTCAGCAAGGAGGAACTGAGGCGGCTTACACGGCGCTACACGACGAATATAGAGCACATGTTGGGCGTAAACCGCGACATCCCGGCGCCCGATATGGGAACGAACGCACAGACCATGGCCTGGATGATGGACGCCTATAGCAGCATCCACGGCTACACGCCCGGGATAGTTACCGGCAAGCCGATCGAGTTTGGCGGATCAGCGGGCCGCGAGTCGGCCACCGGGCGAGGTACCGTATTCGTCATCGTCAACCTGGCCAAAGATATGGGCATTGACCCTGCCGGTGCGCGAATTGTGGTCCAGGGTTTTGGCAACGTCGGGATGTGGACCGCGAAGCTGCTCCAGGAGATGGGATGCTCAGTGATCGGGATATCCGATATCGGAGGCGGCATCTATAAGGAGTCCGGTATCGATGTCGACGCAGCAATCGAACACAAAAGAGGATCGGAGCTGTTCTCCGAAATGCCTGGCGTCGACTATCTCACCAACGAGGAGCTACTGGAGTTAGAGTGCGACTTCCTGGTCCCAGCGGCCATTGACGGCGTCATTCACTCCGGCAACGCTTCAAAGATCAAGGCCAGGGTCATTGTGGAGGCCGCCAATCACCCCTTGACGCCGGAAGCCGACGAGATCGTCAACGACAGGGGCATACCTGTCCTCCCTGACATCCTGGTGAACGCTGGTGGCGTGATCGTCTCTTATTTCGAGTGGACGCAGAACCTCTACCAGCACCAGTGGGAGGAGGAGCGGGTAAACGATGAGCTCAGCAAGATCATGACCAAAGCCTACGAGGACGTGAGGGACACCGCGCGTAGGGACGGCACCACCTATCGCGAGGCAGCTTTCGATATCGGTGTAGGCCGAGTAGCCCATGTAGCAGACATCCGCGGCTTCATCTAGATGCTGGTGCTGCGCCCGCTGGGTTGGGCGTGGGCTTTCGAGGGGATGAGCCGCGCCCTCTGTGGTTCGATGGGCTCGCCACGATTTAACGTGCAGTTTGGCCTCTCACCCTGAGCCCGTCGAAGGGCCAAAGCCTCTCCCCCAGTCCGGTATGCCCCCGCACAACAGGGGTTGTACCCCTCCGGTGATATAATGGGAACGCATTTTTGAGGTGGGGTCGTGACTATAGGGCCCTGCTAGGAGCTGAAGCACGGTGCTTTTGGCACTGGACATTGGTAACACGAATATCAGCGTCGGCGTCTTCGACAGTGACGTGGGGCCGGATCATGCGCCCACGGCCACTTGGCGGATAGCCACGGATCGCGACCGCATGCCAGACGAGTATGGTCTGCTCCTGTCCAACCTGCTCGCGCTCAAAGGGTTTACTGTGGGCGACATATCGTCTGCGGCGATTTGCAGCGGTGTGCCCCCGCTGACCCCTGTGTTCCAAGAGGTCTGCACGGGGCCCTTTGGCGTCGAGCCGATGGTTGTTGGCGCTGGCGTCAAGACCGGTGTCAGAATCCTGTATGACAGCCCTCGGGATGTCGGCGCAGACCGCATTGCCGATGCGGCAGCGGCCCTTGCGCTTTATGGCGGTCCGGCGATTGTCGTGGACTTTGGGACCGCGACTGTATTCGATGCAATCTCAGCAGATGCAGAGTACGTTGGTGGGGCCATCGCTCCGGGCATATCGGTGGCTGCGGACTCCCTCTACCACAGTACATCGCAACTCAGGCGTGTCGAGCTTGATCGACCCTCATCTGCCATCGGTCGCAACACAGTCCATGCGATACAGTCCGGGCTAGTGTTCGGCTACACAGACATGGTCAAGGGCATGGTCGCGCGGTTCAACGAAGAGTTGGGGGGCGGCTGCAAAGTAATCGCCACGGGCGGCCTTGCGGATCTCTTTGCGAAGGAAGCGGGGATATTTGACGTGGTGCTCCCGAACCTGACGCTATCTGGCCTCCAGATTATCCACGAGCTAAACTCGTAGCGCCCTTTGCTGAGGATACCGTTGAGATCTCAGAGGGTGAATTTGACGAGGAAATATTGACCGGCATTGGCCTTTACCACTTGAAAAGGAAGGGACCAGAAGATGCCAAGCCCACTTGATGGACTCCCCGTAGCGTTGGGGGTCAGCGGAAGCATCGCTGCCTATAAGGCGGTGGACCTCGCCAGCAAGCTGACCCAGGTCGGCGCACTAGTCGACGTTGTCATGACGTCCAGTGCGCAAGAGTTCGTGACGCCTCTCTCTTTCCAGAGCATCACCCACCGGCCCGTGACGTCCAACCCCTTTGACCCGCAGACCGAAATGGGCATAGACCATGTCGCCGTGGCCGAACGTGCGGGTATTGTCGTGGTCGCCCCTGCCACTGCCAACACCATAGCGAAGATGGCACACGGTCTAGCAGACGACGCTCTGAGCGTCATGTTGCTGGCCACTGCGGCTCCCGTTATCGTGTGCCCCGCTATGGACGGCAACATGTACGCGAACCCGGCGACGCAGTACAACCTCGAAACCTTGAAGGACAGAGGGATCACTATTGCCGGACCGGCTGTGGGCCGCATGGCTTCCGGCCTGGTGGGTGCGGGTCGCCTGATAGAGGTCCGAGAGATCATCGGCCACATGTCTGTGGTTCTGGGGCGTAGTGGCGACCTGGCGGGGCGAAAGATAGTGGTGAGTGCTGGCGGCACTCAGGAACCGATCGACCCGGTCCGATTCATCTCAAATCGCTCATCCGGGAAGATGGGATTCGCCATAGCAGAGGCTGCCAGGGACCGGGGCGCCGCAGTCACGATCGTGGGAGCACCCGGCGCGTTGGCCGACCCGGTGGGCGTGCAAGTGGTGCGTGTGGAAACTGCCCTGGAAATGCAAAATGCAGTCGCGGCCGCGACTGAGGACGCCGACGCCCTGATCATGGCTGCGGCGGTCGCCGACTGGCGGCCTCGTGAGGCTGCGGCCCAAAAGCTGAAGACTGGCAAGGCCGTTTCGTCGGAACTCCAACTGGAAAAGACAGCAGATATCGTCGCCGGAGTTTCGCGCGAGGGCCTGGTAAAAGTCGGCTTCGCTGCCGAGACTGAAGACCTGGAGAGCAACGCGCAAGGCAAGCTGGCGAAAAAGGGGCTAGACCTTATCGTGGCCAACGACGTCAGCGCCGAGGGCAGCGGTTTCGGTTCCGACACCAACGAGGTCGTGCTCATCGACACGGATGGTGTCCGAGAGACCCCCGGAATGCTACCGAAGTACGAGGTAGGACACAGAATCCTCGACAGGGTGGCTGCGCTG
>CAUZNX010000094.1:0-5812 GCA_963580905.1 Dehalococcoidia bacterium
GGCACATTGCCATGCGACGGCCGGCGTGCGAAACGCGGTCGAAGCGGGTGTGCAAAACCTGATCCACGCGATGTGGCTCTCGCCCGATCCCGATGCCGGCTTCGACTACGACCCCCTGGTCGCCGATCAGATCGCCGAAAAGGGTTTGTTCGTGGACCCCACGGTCGCTACTCTGCACCTTCGAAACTCCCGCGCACCGGGAGCCGGTGATCAATCCGGACCATTCGGCAGCCTTGACGCCCGATACGAGATATTGAGCGACATGCGGGAGCGCGGGGTCAGGTTCGTCTCCGGGCTTGACTCGGGGATGAATGAGGTGCACTTCGACGACTTCGCCTGGATACCGCAACTCATGGTAGAGAGGGTCGGGATGTCGCCGATGGAGGCGATTGTATGCGCAACCTCCACCTCGGCAGAGTGCCTGGGAGTCCTGGACGAGACCGGCACCCTTGAGCCCGGCAAGAGAGCCGATGCGATCATCGTTAATGGCGACCCGTCGGCAGATATCAAGACGTTGCACGACGTGGATACCGTTGTGAAGGCCGGTCAAATCGTGAAGCGCGGCGGGGCGATGACTCTGTAGTGGCTGTTGGTGGGGAGCAAATGGAGGCATGGGACCTGACGCAGTGGCAAGATCGGCGGGCACAGACCCTGGAATCGATGCAACTGGTGATGGGGCCACTGCCCGACCGGAGCGATCTCGAATCCCTCGACGTTGAGGTGCTTCAAACGGTCAGGGTAGATGGCATCGAGCGCCGAAGAATCAGCTACCTGGCCGAGCAAGGCGACCGCGTACCAGCATACCTGCTGATCCCGGAAGGGCTCGTAAACCCCGCACCCGCGATGCTATGCCTTCACCAGACGACCGCGATTGGCAAGAATGAGCCAGCGGGACTCGGAGGCAAACCTGACCTGCACTACGGTCTAGAACTGGCCAAACGAGACTACGTAACACTGATACCGGACTACCCGGGCTTCGGTGACAACGAGTTCGACCCGTACACACATGGTTATGCCAGCGCCTCGATGAAAGGGATCTGGAACCACATGCGTGCGGTCGATTTGCTGGAAGAACTGCCAGAGGTAGACGGCGATCGCATTGGTTGCATTGGCCACTCGCTGGGCGGGCACAACACATTGTTTGTGGCGGCGTTTGACGAGCGGCTGCAGGTCATGGTTTCCAGCTGCGGATTCAACGCATTTTCGAAATACATGGGTGGCGATCTCGTGACGTGGAGCAGCAAGTACTACATGCCGCGAGTCGCCGAGAGGTATGGCAACGACCCGGCCCTCATGCCCTGGGACTTTTCCGATGTGGTCGCCGCGCTCGCTCCCAGGGCCTTATTCGTCAATGCACCCCTTCACGACAACAACTTCGAAGTTTCAGGGGTGAGGGATTGCGTCGAATCGGCGATGCTAGCGTACCAGGCGCAAGGCGCCGGAGACCGACTCGTCGCCACCTACCCTGACACGGGCCACGATTTTCCCGCGAGCGTGAGAGAATCGGCCTACTCATTCATCGACGCTGTGCTTCGCGGCGAGTGACATTCAATGGGAGACTGACCTAATGACCATCGATAGACTGGCGCTGCATGGCGGCTCTCCGGCGATCACCGTCGACCAAACCGAGGCGTCCCGCTGGCCCATTGTCGGGCAGCAGGAGATGGACGCCGTCGCCGATGTGACCAGTAGCGGCGGGTGGTCGGACAACGAAACGGCGATCAGACTCGAGGAGCAGTGGGCTGCATACATCGGTGTGCGCTACGCACTCGCCCACAACAACGGCACTTCGGCACTTCACGCGTGCGCCTTCGCGCTTGGGCTCGGCCCTGGCGACGAGGTGATCTGTCCTGCAACCACGTTCTGGGCTACGGCGATGCCCGTCCTTAGCGTCGGGGCGATACCTGTGTTCGGCGACGTGGATCCGGTCTTCCTGAACCTGGACCCGGAGGATGCCGAGCGCAGGATCACTTCACGCACGAAGGCCATAGTAGTGTGCCACCGAGGCGGCATGCCGTGTGATATGGACGCGTTCGTCGACCTGGCGTCCAGGCACGGGCTCAAGCTGATTGAGGATGCCTCCCATGCACATGGAGCGACCTACCGTGGACGGAAGATAGGCTCGTTCGGAGACGTGGCCGGGTTCTCGATGCAGACCAGCAAGCTCATGCCCGCAGGCGAGGGCGGCCTGTTCGTTACTAACGAGCGTAAGTACCTGGACCGGGCCGTGTTGCTCGGCCACTACGAGCGGATCAAGGGCGTTGACGATGAGGAGGACAGGAAACTCCAGCACACCGGGTTCGGGTTCAAGTACCGCATCAGTCCTCTGAACGCCGCGCTCGGCGAGGCGTCGCTTGACCAGCTGGACGATCGCAATGAGGCACGCAATGCGGGGATCCGATACCTGCGAGAGCAGCTTGCCGAGGTGCCCGGAGTCGTCTCGCCGGAGATCCCCGACCACGTCGACGCGGTCCACTACCTACCGGGTTTCATGCTTTACGAGCCGAGCCAGCTCGGGGGCCTGCCGGTGGACCGATTCGTAGAGGCACTCAAGGCGGAGGGGGCCCAGGTTGAGGGGGGCACGTCGATGCGCCACCGCGGGGGACTGCATGTGCAGCCCGTGTTCACCGAGCGAAAACACTGGGCCTTCGAGCACCCGGCAAACGCCGAATCGGTGCGGAATGTCGAGTACGGCGAGGGGCAGCTACCGGTCACCGACGACACACCGAAGGACCGCATAGACCTGCCACTTCTGCCAAGGCCCACACAGGAGCTGCTCGACCAGTACATCGAGGCGTTCCGCAAGGTCGCTGTGAATGCGGCATCTCTGGCGTAGGACCGTCCTGGAAGCGGTCCATTGACTGCCTTCGACGCATATTATAGAGTGTGCCCGCCGACCGGCCCCTTACTAAAAATACCCTGGAGGATGAGTTCCACCATGCACAAAACAATCGAGGCTGGTGTCCTTATTATTGGCGGAGGCGGTTCCGGGTGCAGGGCGGCGATCGAGGCTCACGACCAGGGCGCCGATGTACTGATGATCGTTAAGGGTGAGCTCGGCAACAGCGGGTGCACCCTCAACGTCGGTACGAGCGCCGCAGTAGGTGAGTGGGGCGACCCCAACGACACGACTTTCTCGGCGATGGAGGACCTGCTGGAGCACGGTGGGTACCTTGGAAACCAGGATCTGGCGAAGGTCTTGGCGGAGGAGGCGCCCGACAGGGTTCGGGAGCTGGCTGAATGGGGCATCGAATTCGAGCGCGACGAGGACGGTAGCATTACTGTCGACGAGGACGCAGCGCATTCATTCGCCCGGAACCTATATTTCAAGCCTGCCAAGCCCCGTCACCACGACTACGGCTCCCTTCCTGGGATGGCCATGATGGACGTGCTCATGGAGCAGCTGGAGGCCAGGAAGATCCGCGTCATGAACGACGTGGTGTTGGTCGATCTGCTGACCAACAATGGCCGCGTAGTCGGCGCGACCGCCATCGACTGCAACACTAACGAATTCGTGGTAATCAAGGCCAGCGCTACGATACTGGCCACAGGTACCTACAGCCAGATCTACTCGCTAACGACTGTCTCCGAGCAGGAGACGGGGGACGGCCAGGCAGCCGCGTTCAGGGCTGGCGCCGAGTTGATGGACATGGAGAACACGCAGTTCGTGCCTACGTCAGTCGGCTACCCGCCGGGATCTGTTTTCCTCAACGCAAAGGGCGAGAAGTTTCTGGAGAAGTACGGCGTTAACAATCCGCATGTGCAGACGAAGGAGACTCTAACTTTCGCGGTAGGTATGGAATTGAAGGAGGGCCGTGGGACGGAACGCGGAACCATCCTGATCGACATGACCAACCTCACCGACGACAAGAAGT
The DNA here is from genome assembly GCA_963580905.1 of Dehalococcoidia bacterium. Taxonomy (GTDB): domain Bacteria; phylum Chloroflexota; class Dehalococcoidia; order Lucifugimonadales; family CAJWER01; genus CAJWER01. Next base: position 3,876 of record CAUZNX010000094.1, read on the forward strand.
GGGCCGCGCGTCGCGAGGAGTTTACGAAGAACCTGAAGGAGTCAGGCAGCTCGTATCCGGGGTTCCAGGCTGATAGCATCGACCTGGCGGCTCGGCCGTTCGAAACCGGTCCGCTGGTCCATACGGCCACGGGCGGCATCCGCATTAACACAGAGTGCGAGACCACACTGCCGGGGCTCTATGCCGCTGGCGCGGTGGCTGGTGGAGTCTACGGCCATGCCCGCCCCCAGGGTTTCACATCCATGATCACGGTTGTGTTTGGACGACGAGCCGGGCTCTACGCCTCACAGGGTGCAAAGGATGCAGGTGAAGTAACGCTGGACGACGCAGCCGTCGAGGCCAGCTTCCAGAGGGCCACGGGTCTGGCGGAGAATCTGGCGGGTGTGAAGCCGAGCGAGTTGAAGGCTCAGATCAAGGACATCATGACCGCCAGCGCCTGGGTAATCAAGGATGAGGAGACCCTCAGCGCCGGGTTGAGCCAGATCCTGGAGATCGGGGAGATGGAGCGCCAGCGCGCCAAGGATTCAACATTCAAATCCAGTCCGAAGGATGGATTTGAGTGGGCAGAGGCACTCGAAATACCCAATATGCTGGTATCGTCGGAGCTGATGCTTCGCGGCGGCATCGAAAGAGAAGAGAGCCGAGGCGCGTTTTTCAGGTACGACTTCCCCAACACTGATGACGAGAAGTGGATGAAGAACATCATCTACAAGCAGGTCGACGGCGAGACGGTGCTGGAGACGGCAGATGTCGAACTCAAGTACTGTGGCCCCGGAACAGAGTCCCACGCCAAGGCGTAGCAGCCGCGGAACTGGGGGATACAAGCGTTGGGGATCAATGCCCGCCCTGGCAAGTGCCGGGGCGGGGCACCGCTGTGTCGCCCACCCGTCTCAGCCAATGAGATGTTGGACACATACCCATGATCGAAATTGACCACACCGTAACCATCGCCCGGCCTCTGGAAGAGGTTTGGGACTTCGTGTCCGACCCCGCCAACAACCCCCAGTGGCAGTCGGGTGTTGAGCTATCAGACCAGTCACCGTCCGGACCAATCAAGGTTGGAACTCGGATCCGCATAGTTCGAAGGGTCATGGGACAGAAGATCGAGATGGTGTTGGAAACCACCGTATTCGAGCCCAACGCGCAGTTCGCCTTCAAGAGCCTTTCAGGTCCGCTGCCGATTTCAGGGTCAATAGCCGTGGTGGCCACCGACGGCGGCACGGAACTGACCTACCAAGCAACCGGAGAGGCAACTGGCGTTCTCGGTCTGGGCGAGACCATCATTTCAGGCCTCGTGAATAAGCAGTTCGGAGACGACCTCAGGGCGCTCAAAGAGCTGTTGGAGTCCGGCTAGTCGGCACCTGGCGTATCGCACCTCGGCCTATCAGACACCTTTGGAGAGTGATCACAACATGGACAAGCCACGCCTCTCGCTAAACGACGACACGGACTATGGCCTGTGCTTCGCGTGCGGACCGCGCAACGCTGCGGGGCTGCACCTGATGTTCCTGCAGGTCGGGGACACCGTCACCACGACGTTCCTTGGCAGGGAGGAGCACCAGGGATTCCCCGGCCAAGTGCACGGCGGTGTGATCAGCGCCCTGCTAGACGAGGTGATGAGCCGAGTACCGCTGCTCAACGGGCGGTGGGCGATGACGGCCCGGATGGAGCTGCGCTTCCGCAGGCCGGTGATGGTCGGGGATGAGGTGACAGCGGTCGCCGAGCGCGTGCGAGAGATGCGAGGGTTCGTCGAGGCCACCGGTAAGGTGCTGCTGCCTGACGGAGACATCGCAGCGGATGCAACTGGCACCTTCAAGTACCTTGAGGATGACACGCTACGAGGAATGAGCGCCGAGTATCCGCGACTGGCCGAGGAGTGGATGCGAGGCTCGTAGGGGCGTACGGTCCATGTCGCCCTGAGAGGATGCGAATGGTCG
>CAUZNX010000095.1:0-5811 GCA_963580905.1 Dehalococcoidia bacterium
GATGTCCCTCACACATTATTTTTTCTTCCAAGAAATAAGGCAACCTACCTCACCAATATCGATTTTCCCACAGCCCTCCATAGCGACAGATCCCAGAAGGAGACCGAAATGCCCCCCGACACAACCGACCGCCTCCGAGATCGATGGCTCGACGCCAAGCCCACGTACATCTCTGACCTCCGTGCCGCGAGCCCCGAAGATGCCGTGCTGGAGGAGCCCGCTCGCGGCAAGTGGCACGCCCTTGATTACGAGGCTGACGGGATGTCGGGGACGATGCTCATAGCTGGACCAGAGACCGGCGCACCGGAGGTCGAACTGAGCCTCGACGTGGACGGCTGGCACGCCGTCTCGATCGGTGTCTTCGATGACAGCAGAACGCCCCTCAGGTTCCTCACCAGGCTGAGCGGCGACGAGACATTCGACGTACTCGCACTCGCAGACAGCGGAGGTCGCGACAGCAGGCTGACGGAGCTCTACTGGAAAACCACGGACCTCACCAACCAGGGCCTCGTTTTGGCCCAGGAGGCGTGGCAGGTAGCACAAGGGGACGGCCCCGGCGCCATCGCAGCCTCCGAAGCGCGTATCGCATACATCAAGCTGGTCCCGCTGTTCCCGGCGGACATCCACGCCCTGGAAGCCGACCGCGACCGTGAGGACACACGCCTGGTCTTCGCCCATAACGACGCCCACACCGTCCACTTTGCCAGCCGTCCTACCACCGCCGAGGAAATACGACGGCACATCGAGCCCTATCGTGACTCCGACATTTCACGACTGTACTGGGAGGCCGGAATCGGCGACCTGGTCTTCTATAACAGCGACATCGGCACGATGCCCACGGCTGACGGCCTCGACGACTTCTACCGCCAAGGGGACCGAATCCTGGCCGAGAGCTGGCGGGCGTTCCGCGACAAGGGCATCGACCCTTTCGAGATCGCCCTGGACTATGCCCACGAAATAGGACTGGAGTTTCACGCCAGCTACCGCCCGGCCGGATTCCGGTTTCCCGCACCCCACGAGCAGTTCAACCGGGGCGCACAATTCTACCTGGACCACCCGGAGCTCCGAGGCACCGACAGACACGGCAATGAGACGCCCCGAATCGCGTACAGCTACCCAGAGACCCGTAGCTTCGTAGTCTCGCTCCTCAAAGAAATGGCAGGTTATGCCGTCGATGGCATAAGCGTTCTATACAACCGTCGACCACCGCTGGTAGAGTACGAAACGCCTCTCGTAGAGGGCTTCAAGAAGGAGCACGGACAGGACCCTCGGAGGCTTGATCCAAACGACCCGCGGTGGCTGTCCTATCGGTGCGGCGCACTGACACAATTCCATCGCGAGCTACGCGCCGCCGTCGACGAGGCCGCCAAGGGGCGAGGACTCGACCACCGCCTCGAGATAACTGCGGTAGTGATGTCTTCCGAGGAGGAGAACCTGGTCAACGGAATGGACCTGCGGACCTGGATTTCGGAGGGCCTGGTGGACACAATCGTGCCATACGCCTCCGTACTCAATCTGGACAGCATGGCGGACTCGTGGACGGACATATCGGACCTCGATTTCTTCATCGACATAACCCTCGGGACAGCATGCAAATTGGCCCCCAACTTGATGCCGCGCGAAATAAGCTCCGAAGACTACCGGACACGCGCGGCGGCCATATACAACGCAGGTGCCGAGAACATATTCCTGTGGGATACAGACGCCCAGCAGCCTCGACTGGCCTCCCCCGGCCCTTGGGACGTGGCAAAGCGCCTGGGCCACCGCAACGAGATTGAGTCCTGGATCAGGGCCGGCCAGCCCAACCTGGCAGTACCCACACGCTCAGTAACTAAGCTCGGCGACTGGGACCTGGGATACTCGACGCCGGGATAGATTCAGGACCACTGCGGAATGTGCGTAGAGGGGGAACAGCTCGTGCCCGAATTTGAAGAAAAACAAGGATAACGCATGAGACTACTGCTGATGGGTATAGAGTACGCGGGCAAGCGCACGCTGGGCATTGAGATATCTAGGTGGTGGGCCGGACAGACCGGCGAGGAGTTTCTCGAACCCCCGCACCTGTCGTTCCACGACCATTTCACGCTCCCCCACGTCGTCCACGCAATGGGCCACGAGGACCACAAGGCGCAGACCGAAAAGGAACTGCTCAACGCAAACCCCGGCCTGCAGCAACTCATGCAGTTGTACAACTTCAGCAACAAGTTCGGCAGAGGCTACACTGACATGTCCGACCTGTTCCTGATCGACTGGTACTACTCGGACGCGGTCTACGCCCCGCTCTACTATGGCTACGGCGGACCCGGGCAGTACGCCGAGCGCAGGCTGATAGCCAGGAGCTTCGACTCCGAAGCTGTGTCGCTAATGCCGGACATGGTACTAGTGCTGATGAAGACGTCTCCCGAGACAATCCGAGAACGGGTCATCAAGGGCGAGAGCCCCTTCCCGGGCCGGCACGCAGACACCTTCTTCGACCCCAAGGACACAGAAACGGTATTGGATGCCTTCGAGGAGCAGTTCCAGCAATCATTGTTCCGAAAAAAATTCGTGCTGGACACCACCAACGCCACCGTCGAAGAGTCCCTCGAGGAGTTCAAACAGCAAATCCAGACCCACATCACACCAACAGACCGCCTCCGCGTCCTAACCCACCGAACGCTCTCGGAGGACTAAAAGTCGAAATTAGGGTATGGCGTCCATGGCTCAGCAGGGTGTGCAGAGGGGCGCAGCCCCTTTGCCGGGTGTGTGAGGGTGTCCCCACATATACATATATATTTATTAACCTTCTTACCAATAAAGCTACGCGGGCGAGCAGGACCACTACCCTCCTCAGGGTGCCCACGACTTGGTGATACGCTTATCAGGACAGCTTCCACTGCCTGAGTATCCATGGCTTAGCGGGGCGTGCAGGGGGGCGCAGCCCCTTTGCCGGGTGTGTGAGGGTGTCCCTCACATATACATATACATTTCTTAATCTTCTTACCAATAAAGCTGCGCGAGCGAGCAGAACAAGGGCGATCTTCCCATGAGGAGACACGTGTGAAAAAGGCCGAACTGCTCGACAGCATCCAGTCCCGCCGCCGGGAGTGGAACGAAACCCTCGCCGAGGTCGCCGAGGAGCGCATGCTCGAATCCGGAGTGGCCGGAGAGTGGTCCATAAAAGACGTCATCGCCCACGTAACGTGGTGGGACACCCAGACCGCCGACATGCTCCAGACCAAAACCCTGTCCAACGTCAAGTTGTGGCAAATGCCCCAGGACGTGCGGAACGACGCCATCTACATCGAAAATCGCGACCGGCCCCTCGACGAGATACGCCAGGAGTCCGGAGCCGCATTCCTCTGGCTGATCGCCTCGATCGAGTCCCTGGGGGAAGACGACCTCACCGACCCGTCCCGGTACCGACAGATGCCCGCCGAGTGGACCCCATGGCGTGTCATAGTCGCCAACACCTATGCCCACTACTATCAGCACCTCCCAGACATACGGGCGTGGACAGCCGGAGGCTAAGGGGTATGGGGTACGGATAAAAGACAACCACTCAGAGCCCAACAACCCGTTTTCCGGCGGGCTGCCCAAAGGGGCGGAAGCCCCTCTAAGTCCAACACCTATTTTTCGGCTCGGTGTGCAGAGGGGCGGCAGCCCCTCGCCGGGAGCCTGAGGGTGTCCCTCAGAAATAACTCTATTCTTTCTTTTCTCCTTTTTTCGAGTGCATGAGAAGGAGAGTGACAGTCAGACGAGACTTCAGCATCCAACTTGACTACAGTGTCGCCTAGCCATGCTGAAACAAGGAAATCACCGATGCCCGACAAGCCTAATGTTCTGCTGATAACCGCCGACCACTGGGGCGGCATGCTTACCAGACCCGGCGGCCATTCCGTCGTGATGACGCCGACCGTATCGCAACTCGCCAGACTCGGAACCTGGTATCAAAACGCATACTCCCCAGCTCCATCTTGCATCCCCGCTCGCCGCTCGCTAATGACCGGCCTGTCCGTGCGAACCCACGGCGACCGCACCTTCAACGAGCGCGACGAGCTGCCGGACGTCCCGACACTGGCCCAGACGTTCCGCGACGCCGGGTACCAGGCCACTGCTGTCGGCAAACTCCACGTCTACCCGCAGCGCGACCGCATCGGATTCGACGAGGTCATCCTGAACGAGGAGGGCCGCCACCACCTAGAGGGCAACGCAGACGACTGGGAGATGTACCTCGCAGACGAGGGCTACGCCGGTAAGGAGTACGCGGCCGGCCACAGCAACGGCGACTACAACGTCACCCCATGGCACCTGCCCGACGAGGCCCACCCGACCAACTGGACCACGCGAGAGATGTGCCGCACGATCAGACGACGCGACCCGCGTAAGCCCGGTTTCTGGTACATGTCCCACATCGCCCCACACCCGCCGATGTGGCCGTTGCAGTCCTATCTGGACCTGTATCGCGACATCGAGATCGACCCGCCGGCTATGGGCGAGTGGGCGAAATACCCAGACACGGTCCCATGGATGTTGAAAGCATACAACGACGGCGGAGGAGCCATGAAAGGCGCGCCCGCCCATGAGATAGAGGAGGCCCGCCGCGCCTTCTACGCCATGGTCACCCATATCGACCATCAGATAAGGGTCGTCATTGGTGCGCTGAGGGAGGAGGGGCTCCTGGACAACACTATCATAGCGCTTACCGCCGACCACGGGGACATGCTCGGTGACCACGGCCGCTGGGCCAAGACCCTCATGTTCGACATGTCGGCGAAGGTGCCCCTGGTCATCGTGCCGCCGAAGGGCGACACGAGAATCACCCCCGGCAAGGTCGACAACCGCCTCGTCGAGACCATGGACATCATGCCCACATTGCTGGAGCTGGCCGGCGTGCCAATTCCCGATACCGTCGAGGGGACGTCCTTGCTCACCGACGAGAGCAGGGATCACATCTATGGGGAGCACTGGGAGGGCGATTTCGCCAATCGCATGATTCGGGACTCGCGCTACAAGCTGATCTACTACCCAGTCGGCAACAGCTTCCAGCTATTCGACATGCAGGAGGACCGACGGGAGGAGCACGACCTCAGCGAATCGGCAGACCACGCCACAATCCGCAGCCGCCTGACCGACCTGCTCATTTCCCACCTATACGGCGTAGACCTGGAGTGGCTGCAGGACGGCAAACTCGTGGGCGTGCCCCTAAAGCCGCTGCCCCAATATCAGGACCGTGGCCTAGGAGCCCAACGCGGCATCCGGTACATGTAGGACCGCACGAGGAGCCCTCCCAGCCATGTCATTCTGAGCGATAGCGAAGAATCTGGGGCGGAGGGGTCACACCACGACACCCCATCGGTGGCGGGCAAGCCCTGCCCTAGATGTTTCGTCGCAGACCCCTCGGCATGACAGGCGACGCTACGCCGTTAGCGTACCGTGTTCGTCCATGATTGCCATGACATTCCCGTCGGGGTCGCGAAAGAACGCCATCGACAGCGAGTCGTCGTCTGTCGCGTGGATGACCTTCGGCTCGGCCTCGAAGACCACGCCCCGCGACACCAGTTCGTCGTAGCTGATATGTATGTCCGGCACGTTGAAGTACAGGGTGGAGTTGCGTATCTTGCTCGCCTGTTCGACCCCGGTAATCATCAGCCTGGTATTTCCAATGTCAAAAAATGCCAGCCCCGGCGGAAACCGACCGATGAGTCTCAGACCCAATTTCTCCGCATAGAACTCCACCGCAGCATCGAGGTCTTGCACACTCAGCCCAACCTGTCCCAGTGTGCCTACCCCGCCACTAAATTGTGTCATGGCAACACCCCCTCCGACTTC
>CAUZNX010000096.1:0-5746 GCA_963580905.1 Dehalococcoidia bacterium
CCTTTACGTGGCCGAGAGTGATTACGGCGCTGGCCGGTTCAGGCAACTTCGTGGATATCCGGTGAACGACGATGGATCGCTCGGCGATTACGAGTTGCTGCATGACTTCGGCCCGCACCGGGGCATTGACGGCATGACCCTTTCCTCGGAAGGCCATATTGTCGGCTGTACCGGGTGGGAGGTTTCCGGCCCGGGCCCGATGATCACCGTGTTCGAGCCGGACGGCAGGATTGTGGCGACACATCCAACCCCGACCACCCGCCCGACCAACTGCACGTTTGTCGGCGAAGACCTGTACGTCACCAGCATCGAAGGACATCTCCTCGTTGCAAGGGACACCGGCATGACCGGCCACCTGCTTTACCCGTGAGGCACACCAGATGACTGAATGGACCTTTGAGACCATCGCCGAGCGTGATTCACTCACGGAAGGCCCGGCGTGGGATGGAAGCGGCCTGCTGTACTCCCACTGCGCCGCAGACCTGACGATGAGGTGGGATCCACAGACCGGGAAAAGCACCGTCTGGCGTGAAGATACCGGCGGCGCGAATGGGATGGTGTTCGACCACCACGGACGGCTGTTCGCGTGTGAGGGCAAGAGCCGTCGTATCGTCGAGTATGTAGCGGGAGAACCGACCCGGGTTATCGTAGACAACTTCGAAGGTCTCCCCTTCAACGAGCCAAATGATCTGGCTATAGATGCCCTGGGCCGTATCTGGTTCACGGATCCAAATTACGGCGGTCGGCCATTGAGCCTCCCCTCCGAGCAGGTTTACCGAGCTGATCCTCAATCCAACGGCGGCTATACCGTTGTTCGGGTAACCCAAGACATGAGAAGACCAAACGGGATACTTATCTCGGCTTCGGGAGATCGGCTCTTTGTAGCCGACACTCCGACCGGTGAGAAGATCCACCCCCGCTTCGTGTCCTACCCGATCAATCTCGACGGCTCGCTCGGCGAGCAATCCACCCTGCATGATTTCGGCTGGGGACGCGGTATCGACGGGGTGTGTTGGGATACCGACAACAACATCGTCGCCAGCGCCGGGAGTCATCATTACGGGCCAGGTCCGATGATATACGTGTTCAACACGGACGGACGTGTCCTCGAGACGCACCCAACGCCGTCCGATACGCCAACGAACTGCCAGTTCGGTGGTCCCGGCAATGACGAGCTGTTTATCACCTACGGAACCGGGATCGTCCACAGGGTCACCGACAGCGGGCTGAAGGGCCGCCCAACTCTCTAACCACGAGACTCACCGGCGTCCGCAAAGACCGCGTTACGGCTCCCCCTGTTTGCCGACCAAGAGTTTCTTCCACCCGACCATCTTCGCTATTGACACCGACCGGTTACGTTAATATCCTGACCTAAATTGAATATGCCCCGGGGGAGCTTGGAAATCCAGGCTGAGAGGACAGTTACACCGCTGTCGACCCCTAACCTGATCTGGGTAATGCCAGCGGAGGGAGTGGTTTCCAAGCTTTCTTTGCCGCCCGGATTGGGCGGTTTTTTTCGTCCCACGATGATCTCGATCGTTGGGAACGTAATCAGGAGGCTTGGTATGACCAGATGGACAGCAATCGTCAGCATCATGCTCGTCCTCGCTTTCACCGTTGCGTGCGGTGAAGACGAGGACAGCGAGCTTGTAATCATGACTCATGACAGTTTCGACATTTCCGAAGCGGTTATTGACGAATTCGAAGTGGCGAACGACGCTACGGTTGTCATTCAGAAAGCGGGCGATGCCGGGGAAGCACTGGTACGGGCGATCCTCGAAAAGGGCAACCCGTCTGCTGACCTGTTGTACGGCGTAGACAACACCTACCTGGGACGCGCACTCGAGCAGGACATATTTGATGAATATCGGCCTGATCTACTTGATCAGGTACCGGACGAATTTGTGTTCGACAGCACTGGGCACGTTACCCCGATCGACTATGGCTACGTGAACCTGAACTACGATGTAACCTTCCTCACCGAAAATGGCCTTACTCCCCCGACCACCCTGGAGGAGTTGACCGGCCCCGATTGGGACAAATCATTGGTCGTGCAGAACCCTGCAACATCGTCTCCGGGTCTCGCATTTCTTATCTCGACCGTAGCCTATTTTGGCGAAGACGACGATTACGATTACCTCGATTTCTGGTCCGACCTGAAGGCCAACGGGGTCCTGGTAAAGGACGGTTGGAGCGACTCCTACTACACCGATTTCACGAACTACGGCGGTGACAGGCCACTCGTTGTAAGCTACGCCACCAGCCCGGCTGCCGAGTTCCTCTTCTCTGAGGAGCCGATCGAGGTGCCACCGACGGGCAACATCCTCATCGACAACGCCACGTTCACCCAGATCGAGGGCATAGGGATTCTTAAGGGAACAAACAGCAAGAACCTTGCCAAGAAGTTCATCGATTTCGCCCTCGGAGTCAGGTTCCAGGAAGACTTCCCGGACAAAATGTTCGTGTATCCGGTGAACAAAAACGCCGCTACACCTGATTTCTTTAGATTTGCCGAAGTCCCACTGCAGCCGGTCGGGATCAGCGCAGAGGAAATAGGTGAAAAGCGTGAACAGTGGATACAGTCCTGGACCGACGTGGTTCTGCGCTAAGTTCGCTTGTGGTCGCGGTCCGGGTAGTTCGCGAGCGCGGTTTACCCGGACCGCGGGCTACATGGCGGTGGCGTTATCTACGTGGCCGTGATGTGCCGACTGTAGGAAAATCAACGTGTATGCAATAGCCCATAGGGCTCCCTTAAACGGTCGGGAGTGTACCTACATAGTCGGATCTGGTGTGCGATGACGGCTAGCCGATTACTGGTAGTCGGGCCGATATTGTTCATCGCCGTTTTTTTTCTGTACCCGCTCGTGTCGATCCTGGCGAAAAGTTTCGGCGGTGGCGCAGTCGGACTGGGTCCTTTCCAGGTATTGCTGGGTGATTCCTACTACCTGGGCCGGATCTGGTTCACCATCTGGCAGGCGGCGTTTTCTACGTTTCTAACGCTGGTGCTCGGTCTTCCGGTCGCCTATCTATTCGCACGCCATGAATTTCCGGGCAAATCATTGCTCAAAGCGTTGACCACGCTTCCCTTCATCATGCCGACCATTGTTGTGGCCATGGGGTTCGTCGCCTTGCTCGGCTCCGGAGGACTCGTGAACACGGGCCTGTCCGGTCTTTTTGGCGACAACGCGCCCGAGGTCCGGATCGCTAACACTCTGACGATCATTTTTATGGCCCACGCCTTCTACAACTACTCGATAGTTGTAAGGATCGTCTCAGCTTACTGGGCCAACTTGAGTCCACAGTTTGAGGAAAGCGCTGCGATGTTAGGCGCAGGTCGGGTTCAGACCTTTCTTCGCGTCACACTACCCCTGTTACTTCCAGCCATATGGTCGTCGGCAATCCTGGTGTACATCTTCTCGTTCACCTCGTTCGGCGTGGTCCTGATTCTTGGTGGATCTCAATTCGCGACGATGGAAGTCGCTATATACGAGCTCACGGTCAAATTATTCAGGCTGGATATAGCGGGCGCCCTCGCGATAGTTCAGATCGTTTTCACGTACATCTTCCTGCTCGTTTACACCAGGATCCAGGCACGAAGCGCCGTCCCCGTCACGCTGGTCCACCGGGAAGCGATCTCGAGCCGGAAAAGGAGCGTCCGGGACACACTGTTTGTGATCGGCATCATCTCCGGTTTGCTGGTTGTTCTCTCCCCGCTAGTGGCTCTGGTTGAGCGTGCTATCTCGGTCAACGACGGATACTCACTCACGCACTTCGTTGCACTGTTTTCCAACGACAGTGGGTCATATTTTTACCTGTCTCCGTTGCACGTGATCTGGAACTCGATTCGTTTCGCCTTCCTGTCCATGGTCATCGCCATGCTGGTTGGTACCGCGGCCGCCTACGTCATAGTGAGGCCCGGCAAGCGGTCGAACATCCTAGACTCCCTATTCATGCTGCCGCTGGTCGTCTCCGCCGTGACGCTTGGATTCGGGTTCCTCGTGGCGTTTAATCGACCACCCATCGACCTGAGGGGATCGTGGCTCATACTTGTGATCGCTCATTCGCTCGTGGCTTATCCGTTCGTGATCCGGACCCTGCTGCCCGTACTGCGCGGAATGCCTCCACATCTGAAAGAGTCCGCCGCCTTGCTGGGCGCTTCCCCCATGCGCATCTTTATCCATATCGAGCTTCCGTTAATTGCCAGAGCCTTGGTCGTTGGCGCCACGTTCGCATTTGCTGTGTCCATGGGAGAGTTCGGGGCGTCTCTCTTACTCGTGAGACCAGAGTTCACGACGATTCCCGTAGCGATATTCAGGTTGCTGGGGCAACCGGGAGAGGCAAACCTGGGCCAGGCGCTTGCCATGAGTACGCTGCTTATGGCCGTGGTCGCGCTCGGATTCGTGTCCATCGAGCGGTTCCGCTACCGAGATATCGGCGGGTTTTGATGGCGACTTCACCGATTCTCCAACTGGATAAAGTCTCCAAGTCCTATGGCGATACTTTTGCTATCCGCAATGTCTCGTTGAACGTAGACCAGGGTCAACTGGTATGTTTGCTCGGCCCAAGTGGGTGTGGGAAAACAACTCTCCTGAGGATCATAGCTGGCCTGGAAACGCTGGATTCAGGGACCATCTCGTTCGGTGGCGAAGATCTTCACGGGATAGCACTCCATTCGCGAGGCTTCGGTCTCATGTTCCAGGACCTCGCGCTTTTTCCCCACATGGACGTCTTCGGGAACGTGGGGTTCGGTCTGCGAATGCAGGGGATGTCGGGCGACAAAGTCCGGGCGCGGGTCGATGAGATGTTGGAACTTGTTGACCTCGGAAACTACCGGAACCGGAAAGTCCATGAATTATCGGGCGGCGAACGTCAGCGCGTCGCCTTGGCACGCTCGCTCGCTCCCGCCCCCAAATTACTGATGTTGGATGAACCGCTTGGTTCTCTGGACCGAGTTTTGCGAGAGTCTCTTCAGGTGCAGGTTCGTTCAATTCTGAAAGAGATCGGTGTGACGGCGATCTACGTGACCCATGACAAAGACGAAGCATTTGCACTCGCCGATACCATCGTTTTCGTAAACGGTGGTGAGATAGTTCAATCGGGACCTCCCGAGGCGCTCTTCCGGGCGCCTGCGACCGAGATGGTCGCCCGATCTCTGGGCCTCAGGAACATCATCGAGGGGACGATAGTCGGGGCGTTTGATGCAATCGAAATCGCTTCATCCGTTGGGACCGTGTTCACTGCCGGCTCGCTACCTGGTGGCATATCCGTTGGAGATGGCGTTCTCGTGATCATCAATGAAAGAGGGATTTCGGTCGCACCCGTTGGCCACGAATGGGTAGAGGCAGAGGCGGAAGCCAAGTTGTCGGGAGTCGTGAGTGACCGGAAATTTCGCGGCGGAGAATCTGAAATTCACATGATGGTTGGCCAGATCGAGTTGGTTTCCATAATCCCCACGATCGACGCGCAGACCGGAGTGGCGCCCGGGGATGAAGTGTCCGTACTCGTTCCAGCGGAGGCGGTCACACTGTTGCCGCGGGCGCAGGCGTGATCCATCGAATTCATTTTTCTGATCCGGCGCGTCACGCAGGCCGCACAAGAATCTAATTGATGTAGACATGACGCCTGACCAGGATTGCGAAGCAACGCGCGCGTCATTAGAATCACGGTCGTCCGGTCCCCGGCTCGACGTCGAGGCAGAATTCAGGAGCGATTACGATTACCGTTCTCACACCCTCAGGGGTGTACC
>CAUZNX010000097.1:0-5733 GCA_963580905.1 Dehalococcoidia bacterium
AAAGGTCGAAGGAGTCCTTGATACGGACTCCGAAGAGGCCGCGTATGGGATGCTTGAAGTCATCTATGACGCGGAGGGCTAGCGGGCGGCCCACTCGGTTCCACCCGCTACCAACGTCGACAGTCCCGCCTCGAAAGGCCATCTAAGCCCCCGTTGGTCACGCGCTGGGATTCGCGGAGCCTCATTCGCGATCTGTCGCGGACCGGACTCGGAGACACCTGAAAACCCACCACTCACTATGAGCAAACAACTATCCGCTCACCCTGAGCTTGTCGAAGGGCTGCTTACTGTCCCCACGTGACCGAGTTCCACAGACACCACGCAACTCCTACCAGCTAAGTGCGTAGCACGCCCTACGCGGGTCGGCACCCGTACTGAGAACCCCGTTGCCGGTGTCCCGTCGTGTTACGGTCGCACCCATTCCGCACACATCCGCCCTGACAACCGTGTGTCCCAGGTCAGACAGCACGTCCACTGTGCTACCAGAGATCCCCTCTTCAACCGATAGTTGGCCCGGCAGGTTGGAGTGGGGGAAAAAGGAGTTCATGGCGCTGTCCGTGGCGAACCTGGCCACCTCGATGGCCTCCTGCGGGTCCATGCCAAACACCAGCGTGTTTAGCAGAATTTGCAGGTTGCCCTGGGGCTGATGATCACCGCCGGGGCATCCAAATGTGATCACAGGCTCGCCATCCTTTACAGCCATGTAGTTAACCAGCGTCGTCCTTGGACGCTTCCCGGGCTCGACCACGTTGGGATGACCCTCCTGCAGGTTGAACATCTCTGATCGCGTACTCAGCGCAAAGCCCAGTTCCGGGAAAAACACCGACTTGCCAAAGGACCCACCGCTCGGTGTAGCGCACGCCAGATTTCCATCGCTATCCGCCACAGAAATATGGGTGGTACCCTGCTCTCGCTCCTTCTTCGGTCGCTCCGGCGTGCCCTCAGGAGCGGGAGCCATTGCGCCAGGCCCCGAGGTCGCCGAGAACTGCCAGGGATCCCCAGCAGGAGGTAGGCCCGGTTGCGCACGCCCGATATCTATCATTTTCGCCCGTGACGCGGCGTACTCCTTGGACAGCAGCCCATCGATAGGAACCGCAACGAAGTCCGGGTCGCCATAGTGTGCCTCGCGGTCGGCCAAAGCAAGCTTCAGCGCCTCCGTTACTACGTGGATGTACTCCGGCGTGTTGTGGCCCAGGGATTGCAGGTCGAAGTGCTCCAGGATATTCAGCGTCTGCAGCAGCACCGCCCCCTGTGACCAGGTCGACTGTGCATGAATCGTGTACCCGGCGAACTCGGTCATCAGCGGCGTTTCGAAGTCAGAGGAGTAGTTGGCGAGATCGTCCATCTCCAAAATTCCACCAACGCCCTGCGAAGCATCCGCCATAGCCCGGGCGACCCCGCCCTCGTAGAACTCGGCGCGTGCGGCACGCAGCCCCGCCTCACGATCGCCACCCATAGCCTTCTCAGCCGATGCCATCGCCTTCAGCGTCTGCGCCAGGCCGGGCTGCACCAGCATCGAACCCACCTCCGGGAGCGCACCATCCTCATAGAATACTGGTGTCCCGCCCGGCGGGAACTCATCGAATTGCTCCCTAGTGGATGCAGAGTTGAGGGCATCAACCATGTACTGATAGTGAGGTATTCCCGTCTCAGCGTATTCGATGGCCGGCGCCAGAACCTCTGAGGCGCTCTTGGTGCCGTACTGCTCCAGGATCGACAGCGCGGCGTGGACCACTCCCGGCACCGTGAACGACAAAGGGGCCAGGGGTCCCGGTCCGGTCGGTATCGAGTCCAGCCCCTTTTCGCGATAGAAGTCCGCCGTGGCTCGACCTGGGGCGACACCCTGCCCAGAGACGGAACGCAGATCGCCGCTGGAAGCATCGTGGAGCATGAAAACGCTCTCCGCTCCCAACGAGTACGAGGCTATCGGCTCGATGACGGCTGCGGCGAACACCGCGGCGACCATAGCGTCGAAGGCATTGCCTCCATTGAGAAGCATCCTCATACCAGCCATCGACGTGAGCGGGTGTCCGGTAGAAATAACGCCATGTGTCCCGGAGACGACGGGTCTGCCGGTCTTTGGCCTGCCAGTGGCGTCCGTATCTGCCAGCTTCACCGTCTTCGGGTCCGCCATGTGTGTTCCTCCACGATATTCTTAGTGTTATGCAGTCGGCGCCTACTATAACCGCTGAGATACGGGGGTGACAACGCGGTCCTTTCGCCCTCCGGGTGCAGACTCTGGTAGATTGTGCGGACGATTCCGAATCAAGGAGCAAGAATGGCCACCCCCAAGAAAAAAGTACTGATTACCGGCGCAAGCGGCACCATAGGTACTATCACTCGGAAAGGCCTCGCCCATAAGTACGAATTCAGCGGCCTGAACCGTAGCCCGATCGATGACATACCGAACCTGCAGGCCAGCATCGCCAACTTTGAGGCCATCGCGCCGGCCTTCGAGGGCATCGACACGGTGATACACCTTTCCGCCGAGAACCGGGACGTCAACAGCTGGGAAGGCAACCTGCAAATCAACATCAAGGGGCTGCGCAACGTGTTCGAGGCATCCCGCATCAATGGTGTGAAACGGGTGATATTCGCCAGCAGTGGCTCCACAACCCTGGGCCCGCAGTACCACCTCTCGCCCTACATGGAGATCGCGGCGGGCGAGTACGACAAGGTGCCGGAGACCTGGGACATGCTGGACGAGAATTCGCCCTACTGGCCTACCAATCTCTACGGGGTCACCAAGGCCTTCGGAGAGGTGATGGCCAGGATGTACGCCAGCGAGCACGGCATGTCGATGATATGTCTGCGCATCGGTGCGCTGCTCAAGGGCAGCAACCGCCCGGAGATGACGAGCCACATGGGCGGGTACCTCAGCTTCGACGACTGCGTCCAGATGATGGACCTATGCCTGAGCGCACCCGATTCGCTACGGTTCGACACTTTCGACGTGGTGTCCAACAACAAATGGGCCGTCCGGGACAACACCCACGCCCGCGAGGTACTGGGCTACAACCCGAAGGACAGCTCCGACGACTACACTTTTTAGAGCACATCAGGTAGTGAAACGTTGACCGCTGTCACGCATTCGCCGTACAATAGAGCTATGCAGACCTGCGCTTGTATGTGCCGTCCAAAGAGGGAGTACGTTAGCTCTTAGGCCGCACACGCGTATGTAATCGACGCGTTAGAAACGTATTTAGACCCTCGTCAATGATTGGCGAGGGTCTTTTTTTGTCCAGTCGCAGGATTGCATAAAGGATCACTATGAACCATATAAAAAACGTGTTCAGCTTTCCCAACCCGGTCAATGAGATCTCGGCCCGGCTGGTCGCATCGATGGTCGTGGTGCTATCGGTAGCCGCGATCATCACCGGGGAGCCTCTGCTATTCGCGGCCCTCGCCTACGGTTTCGTGGCAAGGGTGGCCACTGGCCCAACCCTGAGCCCCATGGGGCTACTGGCAACTAGAGTCATCGTGCCCGTGCTGGGCAACCCAAACCGACCGGTCCCCGGCCCTCCCAAGCGCTTCGCTCAGGCAATTGGATTGGCCTTCTCGGTAACAGCCCTGCTGCTGCTGCTAGTAATGGAGACTGCTGGCCCCGCCAAGGCGGTCGTGGGCGTATTAACGATATTCGCATCCCTTGAGGCGTTTGTGGGCTTCTGCGCAGGATGCTTCGCCTTCAGTCAAATGATTCGCTTCGGGTTGGTACCGCAGTCAGTCTGCCGAGAGTGCGTGGTCAGACCAACGGCAGCAGTCAACTAAGGTGTTGCGCACGCTGGGTGGGGCGGGGCTAGACACACCCTGATCGGGACTCACTAGCTAGGCATTACACCGTAAAGGTGTGTCTGCCGGTTCCATGGGGTGTGCAGAGGGGCCTCCGCCCCTCTGCCGGGCGTGTGAGGGTGTCCCTCACATCCATTGTTATTCTCTTTCTGAACACTTGGGCCACCGTCTAGTCTGCTCCAACGTTCCCAGACCCTTGTCTTTCGCTCAGGGTGCCATAGGGCATCTACACACCGCAGCCCTACGATACCGGCGGTCGCCGGTCGATCCAGGGCCGTGCTTCCTCGAAGGCTGCCGACGCCGCCAGGACTGTCTCTTCTTCTCCAGGGCGGCCAACAATGTGCAGCCCTATGGGGAGCCCCTCGGAGTCAAAGCCGCACGGGACGCTGGCTGCGCAGTAGCCGATCAGATTGATAACGCTGCTGAACTGCACGTATCCCCAGAACGGGTTGACCTCACGCCCACCTATCATGCTTGGAGGATCACCGACGGGGAAGGCCGTCGAAGCCACGCTCGGTGTCACAATGATGTCGTACTTCTCAAACGCATCTGCGAACGAGGCAATGAATCTGTCCCGCTCACCCAGGGCGCCGAGATAGTCGGAGCCCGTAACCTTGGCCCCGTCTGCAAACCAGCGCCGGGTGTAGTCCGTAAGCAGCTCAGTCTGGCCCACCGCCGCGTCCTGGTATCGGGA
Organism: Dehalococcoidia bacterium; assembly: GCA_963580905.1. Classification (GTDB taxonomy): domain Bacteria; phylum Chloroflexota; class Dehalococcoidia; order Lucifugimonadales; family CAJWER01; genus CAJWER01. The sequence continues at coordinate 4,484 of CAUZNX010000097.1, forward strand.
GCCCGCCAGAGCGCCGAACATGATCATAAATGGGTCGTAGGATGGCTCCAAGTCCAGGCCGGCATCCTCCACATCTGCGCCCAACCCCTCGAACACCTTGACCGCGTCAAGGGTTGAGCTTTGCACATCCGGGTCGACCGCCGCATAGCCGAAGTCTGGGCTCCATCCGACCCGTAGGCCCTTCACACCCCTGTCCGCCGCCGCGATATAGTCGCCAGGTACACTCCGAAGGGAGGACACGTCTCTGGGGTCGTGGCCGGCCAGCACCTGCATCAGCATAGCGGTGTCGCGGACAGTCCTGGACATTGGCCCCGACTGGCTGAACAGGTTGGCGAAGGCCGGACCGGGCGAACCAGCGTAGAACGGAACGCGGCCCTGGGTCGGCTTGATGCCGTAGACGCCGCAGAAGCTCGCCGGGATGCGTATCGATCCCCCGCCGTCACTCCCGGTCGCCAGCGAGCACAGCCCTGCGGCCAGTGACGCGCCCGCACCGCCGCTTGACCCGCCAGTGGTCATGTCTGTGTTCCAGGGGTTGCGGCAGTGGTCACCGAGCTTGTTCTCCGTGTGACCCAGCAACCCCCACTCCGGTGTGTTTGTCTTGCCAAGGATCGTTGCGCCAGCAGCCCTGACGCGCTCGACCACCGCCGAATCCACTTCTGGCACCCTGTCCTTGAACAGCAGCGACCCTCCCGTGGTCCTGATTCCTGCCGTCATCTCTAGGTCCTTGATGGAGATCGGTATGCCGTGGAGCGGCCCAAGATCGTCGCCTCGTACTACGGCCTCCTCGGCCTTCCGGGCAGTGGCAAGCGCCTGGTCCGATGCCACAGTCAAGAACGAGTTCAACTGGTCATCGAGGGAGTCGATACGGCTCAGGAATAATTTAGTAAGCTCAACCGGCGACACCTCACCATCGGCAATAAGTTGCCGAACCTTGGTCGCCGATGCAAAGGCAAGATCGTTATCCACGCTCATCCTCCTGAGACCCTCAGTGGTTATATGTCAGCCACATCGCTGATTGACCCGCTGAATCCCGGCACATACAATACGAAAAATTCGACGTCGCACCGGAGCCCTACAGATGCCCCTCTATGAGTACACCTGCACCCTGTGTAAGAACACCTTCGAACGGCTCCGCTCGATCAGCCGGATGGACGACGACGCCAATTGCCCCGACTGCGGTAGCACATCGGAGCGCCGCCTCTCCGTCTTCATGTCGTTCTCGACCGGCTCCAACGGTGAGACATCAGCCG
>CAUZNX010000098.1:0-5722 GCA_963580905.1 Dehalococcoidia bacterium
CAGCACGATGGTCAGCGTGATGATCGGCATTGCGTAGGCCGCCTGGCTGCGGCTGGTCATCGTTCGCCCAAACCGGAGATAGTGCCAAGCCAGGATCGAGGAGAGCACGGTCCCGACGATCAAGCCGATCAGGAGGTCTTTCACTTCGACGGTAAAGATGTCTGAACTAAAGGTAGGCACGGTGCCTCTATTGAAGGGGCGCGACGAGCGCCAGATTTGTTGCTTGCATATTATGGCATACCTGTATGCATGGGTTGCAACAGGAATCACGGCGCGCCAATCGGGAGTTCAAACGAGGACCCACCGAATACCAGCTATGGGGCAAGCAGGTCGCTCGCCCGCTGGTACTTGCTACGGTTGCCACCTGATGTGCGGATGTCCATGGCCGCGAATACATCTCCGACCACCTCGCGTACCCTCTGTTGGTCTTCAATGAAGGCGTCGCGGAGCAGGGAGGCTGAAGCGCTCCCCCCACCGGCAATCACCTCGTCAAGCATGGTCGAGACGTTGCGCTCGAACTCAATCTCCATCTCATAGAAGGTTCCCACCGGACGAGGGCGCGGAATGTTCCCGAGCCTGGCAATCTCAAGATATTCCATATATCCAGGTCCGTCATAGACATCGGTCCTATCCAGGGACAGGATGAAGGCCTGTTCTGGGTTGGGACCGCTTCCATACTCCGTAACCATGTTCATATGTAGTCGGGTTCTGCTAGACACCGCTACTAGAGTGACCTTGAGGTCGATCTGGCCTGACAATCCGGTTTCATCGAGAGCGCGCGCGAGCAAGGCCCCGGGTGTAGTGGGCAAATCTTCGAACAGGCCGGACAACGCAATTGGTAGAACGTCGTCCAGGGGCCAGGGAGCAGGCGGCGGGAGTCCGCCCTCCGAAAACGGGGACGCCTCGACTCGGAATTCCAGACGAGATTCGTTGGAAACACTAAACCCGTCGCCCAACTCATCCCTGTCCACCTTGGCCTGTACCTCGGCCCGAAATGGGAAGTGGCGCCTCACCGTCGGTGCAGCCTCGTGACCATCTAGCCCATCGGCGTTGTCAAAGCGATACCTCAGACGCATGGCAATAGCGTTATCAAGCAGGTCGTCGTTCTGTGAATCAATATAGAAATCCCGCATCACGATCTGAGTAGACTCGGCATCGACCTCGTATGGATTCCCAGTCAGCCCCGGAGCAGCCCATACGCGTAAGGCCAGATCCTCTATCAAAGCTCTGGATACACTGGACTGTGCCTCTCGAAGCCAGTCATTATTCAGGTCAGTGCGGTCGGCAGGAACTTCCATGGTGAGCTTGAATTCGCGCTCGGCCCGTGGCGGAGTCCCAAGAGGCGACCTCGATTGCAATCCATCTATAGAGAACTTGACGTCAGAAGAATCTGGAGAGGCATACAGCAGAATCGCCGCCAGAGCAAGGACGAGAACAGCCGCAACCACCCCAATGGCACGCCAAATATCGATTCTGGTCAATGTCCGCTCATGCATCGGTCCACGAAACGTCGATCAATCACTCGATGTCCTTCACTCGGATGTATCAGCCTTCGCAATGGAGAATGCGGGAGTGAAGCCCTGAAATTCCATTGTCGAGGAACACAGGGTCTCATGGATTGCGCCTAAGGGGTTGCTCATGGTCAATAAGGATGCGGGCTGTGTGTGCCGACACAGAACATCTGGCTGACCACTAGGCGAGGCAGCCCTTCGTAAGCGTCATTGTGGTCGAACCGTGTTCCGTCGCCCTTCCTGAAACCAGGCGCCAAAGTCTTTCTTGGCCCTGCGGAATAACGGCTTTGAGAAACTTCGCACCAGGAACGCCACCCCCACCGCGCCCAAAGAACCAAGGGCATCAACGATATAGTGGTTCCCCGTAACGACAATCGACATCAATATAAGGTAGCCGACCATCGCTAGCTTTATGATTGGTCCTCCACCAGCCCTAAAGAAATACAGAGACACGACAAACGCCAACGCAAAATGTAGGCTCGGCATCGCCGTATACGGATTGTAGAGGAGGGTTTCGGCGGTCGCGTGGTACTCATCGAGACCGTAATTTCACAGGGTGTCAACGATCCCAATACTGGATACCAGACGCGGAGGGGCCAGCGGGTAGAGCTCATAGCTGACGAGGGCAACACCCAGCGTTATCAGCGCCACCGTTCTGTACACGTAGTATGCCTCGCGATTTTTCACATAGAGATAGACTGCGACCGGCAGGACGACCGGCCAATAGCCCAAAATATAAAACCAATTTAGGACGTGGACGGCAGATGAGAGGTTGTTCAGGAACCAGTCCTGCAACAGACCTTCCCTTAAAAGACCCATCACTCTCTTCAACTCGATTATGTCCAAGGCATTGTCGTGGGCTGGCAATATCTGGTTTTCGTAGACCAGCCCCCTGCCCAACGTGTACGAAGCATACGCAACGGACACAATGAGCAGTTCGATGGGAACTTGTAACGAGGAGGAGCGCTTGACCCAAATTTCGTTCAGCTTCTGGAAAGTAGAAGTTACGTCTCGGGTCGATCTGGCATCCGGGAACGATGACGCGTCCCCAGTGGGCTTGCTATCTCCGAAGAACGATCGTGGATCCCTCAGAACGGACCATCCATAACCTCAAGGTGTACAGGGCCGATCAAGCGCAACCGTCTGCAACGCCATTTTAGTCAGAGTTCAGACTCCCGTCAATCGAACCATCCGGTTCGCCCTGCAGCCGTAATCGTCGCTGACGCCTGTCGACCTGGTATGGCCTAACCACGAACCGCTTGGACATGGGCGTACGAGATATTCAAGCGTGATCGAGTTAACCTCCAGATCGACACGATCGCCATCCTAGCATGCACAGGTATTCAGAAATCCGCGGGAGCGAGAAAGGCGTAGACGGTATAAGAATGGGAGTGTCTTGATTTGGACGACCCGGAAACCCTGAGGAAAGGAGGCCCTACCCAACGGCTAAATGACGATGTGCTGAAGGCCTGATATACCCGGTTCTTTCGAGGCATCTCGGCTAGCAAAGTCTTGACAGCACATCATAGACGTGATAATTATATATCGCTTCGAGGCAATCGCGGCAGATCTTTGGCCGCTCTACGTTTGATGAAGGTGTCCCAGGAGGTAATTGATTATGTGGTCTAAAGTCCCAAGTTTGAGGCTCTTGCTCGCGATGGGCGTCGCTTTGATGCTTGTTGCAGCACTTGCCTGCAGTTCCGACAAGGAGGATGCCGATTCGACTTCGGATGATACCGGAGCCGCATCGTCAGACACGTCCTCGGATGATACGTCGTCTTCTGACGACACGTCGTCTTCTGACGACACGTCGACGTCTGATGACACGACAGCCAGTACCTCCGATGATGAGGACGACTCATCCACCGAGGTAGTTGCGGATTCTGGCTTCGACAATTCGTCCTACACGGGCAACGGTGGTTCATTCGCATGGACCGGCGCAGCCCCCACGACCTTCAGTGAGGCCCCTAGCCTCGCTGCCCTGGTCAGGGACGGGTCCCTGCCTGCCGTTGAGGACAGGCTCCCAGTCGCCGAGGACGTATTCGTGGTGGCCCCTGTAGATGCCATCGGCGAGTACGGCGGCACCTGGCGTCGTGCGTTCACCGGCCCGAACGACGGGCAGAACGCCGACCGAATCATGATGGACGAGAACCTGAAGTTTGACGCGAACGGCGTCGACATAATCGGGAACATCGCAAAGGGCTACACGGTCAGCGACGACGGCAAGACCTATACGCTCGAGCTACGCAAGGGCATGAAATGGTCCGACGGCGCTGCGTTCTCAGCCGACAACTACCTCTGGTGGTACACGAACGTACTCACCAACGAGGAGATCAACCCTGGCCGCGAAAAGCAGCTTGGCTGGTCCGGCTACAACCTTGTAGACCTCCTTAAGGTCGACGAGACCCACGTCCAGTACATCCTCCCTAACGCCGCTGACGGCTTCCTGGACATGCTGGCGACTTACCACATCGGTGGTTTCACCCTGCACGGACGCATCGGTGACGGCGACTACGGCCCGTCTCACTACATGGAGCAGTTCCACAGAGACTTCGCTTCTGACACTGCCGCCTACGACACGATGGTTGCCGACGAAGGCTTCGAGAGCTGGCCCCTGTTCTTCAAGGAGAGGTCCAACCCCCTCCGGAACACCGAGCTTCCCGTGGTTTCGCCTTGGCGCGTGACCAGCCCGATTACCGAGCAGATCTACGAGTGGGAGCGCAACCCGTACTACTGGGGCGTTGACCCTGCGGGCAACCAGCTTCCCTACATCGACAACATTTCCATGATCCTGACCGGCGACAAAGAGGTTCTGAACCTCAAGGCCATTGCTGGTGAGATCGACTTCCAGCATCGTCACATTGACATGAACAAGGTGCCTGTCATGCGTGAGAACGCTGACAAGTGCGATTGCACGGTCAAGTTCTGGCCCTCCCCTGCAGGTTCGCAGGCTGGCCTGACGATCAACAACAGCTACGGTCTGGGTGGCACGACCGACGCGCCCCTGACCTACGACACCGACGAGGAAGTCCAGAAGTGGCTCTTTAACAAGGACTTCCGGATCGCCATTTCCCACGCAATCGACCGACAGCGAATCAACGAGGTGGTATTCCTTGGCCTAGGCGCAGTCAGCCAGGGCGGATTCATCAAGGGCCACCCCTTCTACCCGGGTGACGAGTACGACCAGAAGTACATGGAAGGCGCCGACGTGGCCAATGCACTTCTGGACAGCATCGGCCTGGACAAGAAGGACGGCGACGGTTTCCGACTACGGACAGACGGCTCCGGCGACACTTTGATCTTTGAGCTGTCCTACATCGCGAACTACTTCGTCGATTACGAGTCGATCGCAGAGCTGACCAAGGAAGACCTGGACAAGATCGGTATCAAGACCTTCCTCAAGGCTGAGGACGTCAAGCTTTACGCCGATCGCCGCGCCAACAACGACCATATGTTGATGGCAGGCGGCGCCGGTGGCCAGCGCTTCCCCTTGAACCTCACCGAGTGGCACGCAGTTGGACAGGCATACAGGAACTGGTACACGGGTGCACAGGACGCGTACGCTGCAGGTAACCCCGTTGCCGAGCCTACCGACCCCCAAATCCTCCGTCTGGCCACGTTGACCGACGAGGCAAAGCTGAACCGCTATGGTGACAACAAGGACAACTACATCGAGACGCAGCGGATCGTTATCGATGAGCAGTACGTGATTGGCTATGTCGGCGGTACCCCCGCATTCAACGGCATCGTGGTAGTGAAGAACTACTTCAAGAACGTACTAGACGTCGCGCCTAACCAGTCGTCACTGCAGAACCCAGGCATTGCCCGGACCGTGCAGTTCTACATGGAAGGCGGCAAGAACGACACCGAGTAGTTGCAGACATTCGATAGAAGCTAGCTACTGAAAGCCAGCGCCCCGACGCCAGTCGGGGCGCTGGTCGAGCAACAAGACCCGCTCCCCAGAACCTAATTTCCGAGCATGCTTAATACAACCCGAGCGTAGGAGAGCCAGCCCATGTTGACCTTCATCGCCCGTCGTGCAATGCTCGCAGCTATAACGATTTGGGCATTGTCGGTGCTGTCCTTCCTCATCATCCAACTCCCGCCGGGCGACTTCGTCGACACCTACGTTCAAGAACTCTTTGCTGGAAGCTGGGCAACAGGCGGCGGCGGCGCTGTCACTGATCAACTCGAAGAAACCCTGCGCATCC
>CAUZNX010000099.1:0-5697 GCA_963580905.1 Dehalococcoidia bacterium
TCGAAGCCGGACTGATGCCACTGATCAGCTTCACAAAGGGCTGCTACATAGGCCAAGAGGTCGTAGCGAGGCTCAACACCTACGACAAGGTGCAGAAGAGTCTAGTAGGGCTGCGATGGGATGGGGACTCAAAAATCGAGTCTGGAACCAAGCTGCTCCTAGACGGCAAACAGGCCGGCGTCATGACAACCGCAGCCACTTCGCCTCGCATAGCAGGGATAATCGGCCTAGGCTACGTCAGAAAGGCCCACACCACGCCTGGAACCGAGCTGCTCCTGGAGTCACCCAACGGCCCCACACCCGTCCGCGTCACAGCCCTGCCCTTCGACACCGCGTAACCACGTGGGTTGGGGACTACCCCCGAATAGCTTGAAGTAGCTCCGGTATCATAGGGCTAGCTAGTTTGAGCTTGTCGACTTCCGACAGGCGTATCCAGGCTATTTCCGAGTGTTCATCCTCTTGCAGGTTGCTGGGCGTCCCGGTCCACTGTTTGACCCAATAGCCGTGGAGACGGAGCCCCTCAAAAATAAGTGAATCGCTTGGCAGTAGCTCGAACCTTACGGGAACGACACCAAGCTCCTCGCCCAGCTCTCTGACCAATGTTTGCTCGGACGTCTCCCCCACCTCAACATGGCCACCTGGAAAGTCCCAAACCCCAGGATAGTACGCCCTCGTCGCCGCCCTCTTTCCGAGAAGGACGCTCTCTCCGCGAAACAGGACGCCGAAGACCGCCACTCTGCTCATCATTTCGCCCTGCTCCACTAAGCCGCCTAGCTGGCGGTAAGCGTGGCGCCACCGTCGACAACAATCACCTGGCCCCGGATCATCTCTGCCTCGTCACCGCACAGAAATGCCACGACCTTCGCGATGTCTTCCGACGAGACCATTCGGCCAGCCGGCGTGCGTCTGCCCGCCTCCAGCATCTCCTCGCGATTCGGAAAGTGTTCCAGAGCGCGTGTCTCGACATACCCCCCGGACACGGCGTTGACGCGTATCCCCGACGGGGCCAGCTCGACAGCCAGATAGCGAGTCACCGCCTCAAGCGCCGCCTTTGAGGTGCCCACCGAGAAGTAGTTCGGCAGCACACGCCGCGACCCTTCGCTAGTCAGGTTGACGATTGCGCCGCCATCGTCCATGAGCTTGCTAGCCTCGATCGCGCAAAGCCATGGTGCCTTGGCGTTGATACCGAAGGTCCAATCCCAGTGCTTTTCGTCCAGCTCTGCAGCAGTCCGTTGAACACCGGACGCGGCATTATTGATCAGAAAGTCGAGCCGGCCATACTCATCCTTCACCAGGGAGAACATCTCCTCGATTCGGGCCTTCTCGCCCAGATGAGCCTTCATCCTGAGGCACCGGACGCCCAGGTCCTCGATTTCACGCTGTGCCTCGATAGCCGAATCGTGGCCACGGAAGTAATTGAAGGCGATGTCGGCACCGCGACTCGCCAACTCCAGCGCGATGGCCTTCCCGATACCCCGAGAGCCACCCGTCACCAGCGCGACTTTGCCCTTGAACATCAACGTGTGGCAGGCCTAAAGGGATGCTGCCATACTCTGTCAACCACGGGGATATCCCTCTCGCCTTTTCTTAGGCGGTACATGGTACGGCAGATACCTGAGGTACACCCTCGGGCGCTTGGCAGATGCGCCAGACCCCTCCGAGGCCCCATCGTTCATCGCCCTGCACGTTTGGGTCGCCCCCCTCACAGGTCCCAGATAAGCCTCCTCAACGAGAGCATCATGCCTTTCCTGACAAGGGACGGGAAGCGGTTCGTGTCTGAGACGCAATTGTGCAAATCTCCTGTTTTAAATTCAGCAGAGCAGGACCTGGCCATCATCATGTCACCCGCCCCGCCCCACTAAGCGCGCGCAGCGCCGCAGCACCTAGACAGCCATTCCGCCGTCTACGCTGATCACTTGGCCCGTAATGTACTTAGCCTTCTCGTCCGCCAGATACGTCACCATATGGGCTACGTCATCGACCTCGCCGAAATGCCCCTGCGGGATCGCGTTCAGCCAGTAGGCCTTCTGCTCGTCCGTCAGAATAGCCGTGGTCTCCGTCTCGAAGTAGCCTGGAGTCACAACGTTGGCGGTGATGTTGCGGGTCGCAACCTCTTTGGCCAACGCCTTCGTGAAACCCATAATCGCTGCCTTCGAGGCCGAATAATTGGTCTGGGCGGGATTGCCACGCATGCCAACCACCGACCCGATGTTGATGATGCGTCCCCAACGGGCACGAACCATGTTGCGCAGCACCGCTCGAGTGCAGTAAAAGGTGCCATTCAGATTAATATCGATCACCTGCTGCCACGCCTCGTCGGACATCCTCATGAGTAGCTGGTCATTGATGATCCCGGCGTTATTCACCAGAATCTCCACCGCGCCAAGCTCCTCCTCAACGTGCTTCACCATCGCGACCACCTGATCGAGGTTAGACACGTCGGCTTTGACCGCAATGGCACTCCCGCCCGCATCTGTAATGGCCTTGACGACCTCTCCAGCTGCGTCCGGCGACGTGTTGTAATTGACGGCGACGCGGACCCCCTTCTCGGCCAGGCGAATGGCGATAGCCTTTCCCAGCCCCTTCGACGAACCCGTCACCAACGCTATTTTGTCATCCAATTCGAGGCTCAAGCGTCCACTCTCTCACGAACCCGGTCCAGCTCTTCACTCATCGCCGACACGAACCCGGTCTCAACCAACCGGACAGCGGTCCCAATAGCCCGTCGAACCGCTCCCGCCTTGGCTCCACCATGTCCTACGATAGACACACCTTTCACCCCCAGCAGAGGCCCTCCGCCATGAGACTCTGCAACGTTGCTTACCTCGTACAAATCTCGCACCACCTCTTCCACAATTTCCTCGGACACTCGCCCGCGGAGTAGAGAACTGACCCTGTCCGACAGCGCATTCCCGAGGCCCTCGGCGAGCTTCATCACTACGTTGCCGACGAAGCCATCCATCACCGCAACGTCGACCTCGCCCGCAGCCAGGCCGCCGGCCTCGACGTTCCCGACAAAATTAAGGCCAGACTTATCGAATAGAGCCGTGGCCTCTTTAACCTGCTTATTCCCTTTGCCAGCCTCGCCACCGACGCTGAGCAACCCAACGCTCGGGTTCGAAATCCCCCAGTACGACTTGGAGAACACGGAACCAATGACTCCGAAGCTTAAGAGCATGGAAGGACGGCAATCCACATTGCTGCCCACGTCGAGAAGAAGCATCCTGGGAGCTACTCCCAGGATCGGCCCGCCGATAGCGGGTCGGTCGATTCCCTCAAACACGCCCAGTAACACCGTCGCAGCCGCCATCGACCCACCGGTGGAGCCCATGGACACACTCGCCTCCGCAATACCCTTCTTTATAAGTCCTGTGGATACAATCACCGAGGCCCTTGGCTTGTGTCTCAGAGCCAGGGCAGGCGCCTCCCCCTCCTCGATCACACCCTCCGAAGGGACGACCTTGATCGGCAGCCCAGTAACGTCGTATTTGGCCAGTTCAGCGCCGACAGCGCTCTCGTCGCCCACCAGCAACACATGCGCACCGTCCTCGCGAGCGGCCTCAACGGACCCGGCAACCACCTCTGCCGGTGCGTGGTCGCCTCCCATCGCGTCGACTGCAACACGAACTGCTTTGCGCTCGCTCAACCTGGAGCCTCCGTCTTCACTGTCGCTTCTCCGGTCACTGCGTCCTCTCCAGACTCACTTCGTACGCCAACGGAGCATACGACCTCGCTCCCGCCGTCCGCCTCGCGCACGCGCTTTACCTTCCCGTAGGCGGTAATACCGCTCCCTGGATATACCGGCGCTCTGAATCTGAGCTTCAGCCGCCCCGACTCGATCCAGTCCATGCCAAACTCGGCAATCATCATCTCAGAGACCGACGCCGCAACCATCATTCCATGGGCAATCGTGCCACCGAACTGTGACTGCGCGGCAAACTCCTGATCGACGTGGATCGGGTTCATGTCCCCGGATGCCGCCGCGTACTCAGAGATCGCCTCCTGCGTAATCTGCTTTGTCACAGACCGCAGCGCCTCACCCTCTTTCAATACTCACTCCCTACATCGCCACGTCCCGCCAATGTCAGGCCATACCCAGCCCCGCCCACATTAAGCGTGCGCAACACCGCCTGGCATTAGTAATGTTGTCTTGCCGGTCATCACCTGCCTGCCAACCCCATCTTCCACCGTGAGCCGGAGGCTAACCAGACGTGTTTCGCCCCGCACTGTATTCTGGGACAAGACTGCCCGGCACCGCAACGCATCTCCGACGCGAACAACGGCACTGAAATCCAGCTCCTGGCCCGCGTGGACAGTCCCCTCGGGGATCCCTAGATCGGCCACAATGCCTCGAAGACCCAGTGCAGCCACCGCCATCGCAGGAACGATAGGCCGGTCGTCTGCGGGTTGATAAATGCCAGAGCCGTCCCCGACAGCACCTATGTAGCGCTCGACCGTTTGCGCGTCGAGAACATAGCTCTTGTCGGATAGCTCTTGGCCGGTTTCGAGAGTTGCAAAATCTACTGACATGCGGGCCACATTGTAGTTGGGGTCAGGGGGTCAAGGCAACGCGACCGCCTGTGATAGGACACAGAACCCAACCCGAGGTATAGAGAGCAACTACCGACCGCTGTGTTCTGCGTCAAGTGAGGTCGCTGGAACCGCCACGCTGCATCTCCGCCTCTTCCATCCACCGTTCCAGCAGCACAAAAGACTCATCAACGCTAAAATCGAGAGACGCGATCGACACCGCTCGAAACAGGACGCCCGTGGACACCCTGGCGGCCACCGACTCGCCCGCAGCGGGAATCTCCACACCGAGGGCCTTTGCCATGTATGCCCCGGCCGCCATCCCCTCCATGGTCAAAAAGCACTCCACCAGCGTCTTGCCCTGGTAGAGCAGCGTCAGCCCGCCTTCGCCCTGCTTTAGCTCCAAAGCCAGGTGCGCCCTTGGGGTATCCAGCAACTCGCTGGAGTAGTCATGGATCGTAGTATGTTCAGACATGCTTCAAAGGTTAGGCCAGCCAGCCAGCGCCGTCAACGGGCGCTGCGCGCGCTTAGGGTGGCGGGAGAGGGTATGCCCAGGGGGGCTGCGAGCGCTTTCGCTGGCGGAGATGGTACGCCGAGAGATGCTACCCCTGCAGCGGAGCAGCGCCAGGGCGCCCCACGTCCAAAATCGTCGATTCGTCTCGCGTAGTCGACGACTTGGGTCCCGCCCGGGTGTGCAGAGGGGGCGGAGCCCCTTCTGCCGGGAGTATGAGGGTGTCCCTCATAACTACTATTATTCTTTTTCTTGGGGTGGGGAGACGCCCATAACCCAACCCCCCAGTCCCCGCCCTACGGCAGGTGCAGCTCAATCCTCGGCAGCGCACCCACCAACGAAAACCACATGCTCGTTCGCGATGGCACCGCCACCAACTCAAGTCCCAAAAGCGGGCCGGATATGGCCAGTCCCGCGTCAGACCACCCACTCCCTGTCTGAGCATCCGTCAACACATCGCCTTCAATAATCCACTTCAAGACACGCCCGTCGACCTCGCTGAAATAGGCCGACGCGGTCGCTATCGTAGCCTCGCCGCTTCCCATCACCACAACAGCCGAGCCACCCACGACATCGTTTGCCGTCCGCGGCCCACCTCGGTCCAGGGCGTACCCCTTGTGACTATCGCCAACCTGGATCGCAAACACCCGGGCCCC
>CAUZNX010000100.1:0-5637 GCA_963580905.1 Dehalococcoidia bacterium
TCGATTACCCCATCTGCACTGGTCTTTCCTACGCTAGGAATGTCATCATCGTGAAAACCGGTCGCGCCGTCATAGCCGTCGGCGGGGCGTACGGGACCCTCTCCGAAATAGGGCACGCGTTGTCGGACGGCGTTCCCGTCGTCGGGCTTCGGACCTGGGGTCTGATCCCGGGCGACGTACCTCCGGACTCCTCAATCCTCGTGGCTAAAAATGCATCGGAGGCAGTGGAAATGGCCGTTGAAGCCGCAAATACGCGGGAGCACAAAAGCTCGTGAGCACCATCTCACGGGTTCTGGCGCGAGAGGTTCTCGATTCCCGGGGCACTCCGACTGTTGAGGTGGATGTCATCCTCGCCGACGGGGCCCTTGGCAGGGCTCTGGTGCCGTCGGGGGCTAGCACGGGATCGAACGAGGCCCTGGAGCTACGGGACGGAGATTCTCGCTACGGTGGCCTAGGGGTGATGAAGGCGGTAGCGAATGTGCATCGGGAGATCGCTCCGGCGATCGTGGGCCTACCCGCCCTCGAACAGCAATCCGTCGACGAGACGCTGATCCGCCTCGACGGCACACCGGACAAGTCCAGGCTCGGCGGCAATGCCATGGTCGGCGTATCCATCGCCACGGCTCGTGCCGCTGCAGCTAGCAGGCGTGTCCCTCTGTACCGTTACCTGAGCGGCGGTGAACCACTGACGCTGCCGGTACCCATGTTCAACATCCTCAATGGCGGCAGGCACGCCGAAGACTCCACCGATTTCCAGGAGTTCATGGTCGTGCCCGCAGGTTTTGACACCTTCCGCGAAGCGCTCCGGGCAGGCGCAGAGGTGTACCAGTCCATGAAACGCCTGATGCGGGAACGCGGCTTCGGGACCACCGTAGGCGATGAGGGCGGGTTTGCCCCGGGCGGGATCACGAACCGGGATGCCGTCGGGCTCGTGACGGACGCCATCGAGGGTGCTGGGTACATTCCAGGAGAGCACTGCTTCGTGGCCCTGGATGTGGCCGCCAGCGAGTTTGTCCAGGACGACGGGACCTATCGGCTGCAAAGCGAAGGCATCACCCTTACCTCCGAAGGGCTGATCGATACCTACGAGGCGTGGCTATCCGACTACCCAATCATCAGCATTGAGGATGGGATGGGCGAGGCCGACTGGAATGGCTGGAAGGCCATGACAGGGCGTCTCGGAGACCGGGTCAGCCTCGTAGGGGACGATCTCTATACGACCAATCCGGCCCTGATCCGACGAGGAATCGAGAAGGGCGCCAGCAATTCGGTGCTGATAAAACTGAACCAGATTGGCACCGTCACCGAGACGCTCGAGGCCATCCGGATCTCCCGTCAGACCGGTTGGGGCACAATCATAAGCCACCGCTCCGGTGAGACGGAGGACACGACTGTTGCCGACCTGGCAGTCGGTACGGCTGCAGGTCAAATCAAGGCCGGAGCACCGGCCCGTGGTGAGCGTACGGCAAAGTACAACCGGCTGCTGAGAATCGAAGAGGAGTTGGGAGACGGGGCTCAGTTTGCCGGGCGCAGCGTCTATAGTCGTCTGACCAATCCGCAATGAAAAATGAGAGCGCACTGAAAATGATGATCGACGGCCTTGGCCTGGGGGATATCGACACTGTCGCAGGGGTAGGGTTTCGTGAGGGTGTGCTCGCTCGCGACGCGCCTTGCGGGTGGACGCTTGGGGTCGTGCGTCGACCGGACGGCGATCTCCTGGTAGCCGACTACAAGGGCCACCGTATCTGGCGCATCGATTCCGACGGCATACTGCATACCTTTGCAGGAGATGGCATTCCGGGTAACTCCGGCGACGGCGGGCTGGCCATCGACGCCCGAATCAACGGACCGCACGACATGGCCCTGGACAAACACGGCAATCTCTACTTCTCGGACTTGTGGAACCACACCTATCGCCGCATCGACTACGAAACCAGCGTCATCACGACCTTCGCGGGGTCGGGCAGGGAGGGTCGTGGCGGCGAGGGCGGTCCTGCCATCGAGGCAGAGTTCGACACCACCAGCGGAGTAGCCATCGACGACGATGGCAATATCTTTCTGTCAGGCGAGTGGGACAACAACATTCGCAGGGTCGATGCAAAAACCGGCGTACTCGAGCTGTTCGCGGGCCAGAGCGCCCACCACTACCCCTCGGAGCAGGGAAACAGTCGGCCCTATACGGGCAGAGTCACCGGCGCGACATTCGGCTGGGAAACAGGGCTGAGCCTCGGCGGGTACCACGGCGACGGAGGGCCCGCATCCGAGGCTGGATTCCTGCACCCCGAGCACGTGGCGTTCGATTCGCATGGAGACCTCTACGTCTGTGACAACTCCAGCCATCGCATCCGTAAGATCGACATGAAGACAGGCATCATCACCACCGTGCTTGGCACGGGGCATCCAGGCTCGTCAGGGGACGGCGGCCCGGCAGTCGAGGCCAGCATATTGATGCCAGACGCGTTATGCATCGACGTCCACGACAACATATACGTGGGCGAGAAGTACGGTTTTCGCGTGCGTAAGGTCGACGCGAAGACTGGCATCGTGACAACTCTGATCGGCAACGGCGTTCCAGGCTGGGGCGAGGAGGGGCTTCACGGCTCTGAAACCAGCTGTAATTCGTGCGAGTCCGGCATATGGGCCGACCCGGATGGCACCGTCTTCTGGAGCGACTGCTCCGGCAGACTGCGCCGGTATGACGGCGCCACAGGGATCGTGACTACAGCCTTGGGCGGCGTCACGATCAAGGACGGCGGGCCTGCGCGGGATGCCTTCATTCGTGGCCCCGGCGGCATATGCACCGGACCCGACGGTCGGGTCTACTTCGCCGATGTCTGGCATCAGCGGATAAGGGCCATCGACTCCCGGACGGGGGTAATCCAGACCGTAGCTGGCAACGGTGGCCGGGCCTATGGGGGCGACGAAGGGATGGCGACCGAGGCCGCATTTGGCAGTCCACACGACGTGTCGGTAGACTCACGCGGACGCATAATCATCACAGACTCGCGTCACGGCAGGATCAGGCGTGTCGACGAAGACGGCATCGTGCGCAACCTCGCTGGCACCGCGTTCATGTGGGACAAGGGCGACGGAGGGCCATCTGTGAGCGCCTCGCTCTACCACGTCCAGTCAGTTGCCCACGGCCCCGGTGACGATGTCTACATAGGGGACGCCATTGGTCGGATCCGTCGCATCGACGACGCAACCGGGATCATCACCACCATCGCCGGGACAGGAATCCAGGGTAATTCGGGAGATGGGGGCCCCGCCGTAGAGGCAAAGATCGGCGCGCCGTCGGCCATTCGATTCGACGCCGCCGGAAACCTCTACTTCTCTGACACCGCAAACCACGTCATACGTGTTGTTGATACGAATGGGACAATCAGCACCGTGGCCGGCACAGGCCAGCCAGGTTTTGCCGAGGACGGAACCCTTGCGACCGAGGCTGCCCTAGACACACCCTGGGGCCTCGCCGTCTCGCCCGACGGCCAGATATTCATATCGGACTCAATGAACAATCGCGTACGTCGGATCACCCCCGGCGGAGCAATCCAAACATTAGTCGGCAGCGAGCAACCTGGCGACTTCGGGGACGGCGGCCCGGCCACATCCGCACGGCTCAACGAGCCCCACGGCCTGTGCCTCCTCGGCGGCGACGTGCTGCTCATATGCGATAACTTCAACAATCGCATCAGAGCCGTCAGGCTTCAGGCGTAACCAATGGTTAAGGTAGTCTTGCGACCAGCGGTGCCGGAGGACATCGACTTCCTCTACGGTCTCAACCGCGCGACCATGAGAGAGTATGTCGTCGAGACGTGGGGGCGGTGGGATGAGCGTTAGCAAGAGGAGCGCTACCGCCAACATTTCCAACCTGCTAGCTGCAAGATAATCGTACAGGAAGGCCAGGACGTTGGAGTCTTGGCCTCACGCAAGATTGAGACCGAACTCGTCATCGTGAGCATCCAGCTGCTCCCCCAGCACCAAGATCGGGGGATCGGAACGTCTCTCATAGATGTACTCTTCAAAGAGGCTCGTGACGAAGGCAAGCGGCTGACCTTACAGGTACTCAAGGTCAATGATCGCGCCCGGCAACTCTATGAACGTTTAGGATTCTCGACCGTCGAAGAGACCGACACTCACTATCTGATGAAAGCCGCTCCCTGAGCCCGAATGAACTTCGGACACAGGCACCCAATTTGAAGATGTGATTTCATGGGACCATTCGAGACTGATCGCCTAGTTCTTCGCAATTTTGTTCCTGAAGACGTACATGTTCTAACGAACCTGATCTACTCGGGCCGGGAGGTCTGGGGCCAATACAGCGTCTATGGTGACAAGCCGGATTTGCTGTAAAAAGCCTTCATGAATCACGTGCACTAACTTGATGATGCCGAGTTCGGATTCCTGGCGGTGGTCTTGAAGGACACCGGACTCGCGATCGGGCAGGTCCATATCGATCCGTATCCGAACATGTGGTATAGCGTTAAGGACGAGCCCTCTCTGCCGGTGAACAACATCGAGGTCGAGCTTGCGTTCGCCTTTGGCAAGGCATTTTGGGGACAGAACTACGCCTACGAAGCTTGGCAACCGCTAATCGACTACGCCTTCAACGAGCTGAAGATTCCACGACTTCTCGGTGGGGCGAAGCAGGCCAACGAGAGGTCGGTTCGACTGCAGCGTCGTCTGGGCTTCGACATATATCCGAACGGAGGTCCAGACAATCCGGGCAAATCTGGATGGGTATCTGTCCTCAACAATCCATGGATCGATATCCCACCGCGCATCCAATCGTGACGGGACAAGATCAGGCTGTACCTGTGGCCCCCTTCGGCTGGCCTGTGGTAGAATATCCTGTGAGCCCCGGTATGTCGGGGCTTCTTTACGCCTGAGTTGTAGGCCCTTACTCCGAGAGGTTCTCTAAATTGGAAACATTGTCAATTACCCTGTCACCGCGAGAAGTGAAGGGCAAGAAGGTTAGCCGACTCCGGCAAGAGGGAGTTGTACCTGTCCACTTCTATGGACCGGGTGTAGACTCCGCTTCGTTGCAGGTCGATTTGAAGGAGCTGAGGAGCTTGCTCATCAGCGCTGGCCGCAACTTGCCCATCACGGTCAAGGTTGCAGGCGAGGCCGGCGAAAACATCTGCTTTGTGAGAGAAATACAGGTACACCCTGTGACCGAGGAACTCCTGCACGTTGACTTCTACCGCGTAGATGTCAGCCAGACCGTTCGTGCAGAGGTTCCCATTTTGCTGGAAGGAGAGCCGGCGGCGGTACGCAACCTTGGTGGAATCTTGCTCCAGCCATTCGATACTCTTGAGGTAGAGGCGCTACCTCTGGATATGCCCGAGTCATTCCGTGTTGACGTGACTATCCTTGAAGACTTTTCTGCTTCGATAAGGATCGGAGACATTGAGGTCGCCGAGGGTGTGAGCATACTTCGCGATCCCGTTGAAATGATCGCCAGAGTAGTCGCACCGCGCATCGAGGAGGAAGAGGTTCCGGGGACCGAAGGGGACCTGGAGTTGGGCGAGGGCGAAGAGGGTGCGGATGGCGAAGAGGGTGCTGGGGAGGCTGCTTCGGACGAGTAGCGGTTGCGCGGCCAGAACAACTGATTGGAGTTTGGTGGGGCGGGTCCAA
>CAUZNX010000101.1:0-5633 GCA_963580905.1 Dehalococcoidia bacterium
ATTCTGCGGTCGCGGCCGAAGTTGCGAGTTGTAATCTTGATTCCTGGCGGGGCCTGGCGCCGCTTGTACTCACTGCGATCTACCAGTGCGATCACCTGTTTGACGACACTCTCGTCGAACCCCTTTGCGACGATCTCGGCGAAACTCCGGTCGTCCTCTACGTAGGCCTCCAGAATCGGATCCAGGATGTCGTACGGAGGCAGGTTGTCCTCGTCTTTCTGGTCTGGGCGTAGCTCCGCGCTGGGAGGCTTTTCGATAACGCTCCGTGGAATTGGCGCGATATCTGTTGTTGTGTTGCGGTACCGCGATAGCTCGAACACCAGGGTCTTCGGGACGTCCTTGATGACTCCGTAGCCGCCGGCCATGTCGCCGTAGATAGTGGCGTAGCCGACCGCCATCTCGCTCTTGTTGCCTGTGGTGAGCACCATCCAGCCAAACTTGTTGGACAGGGCCATGATCAGGACTCCGCGAATGCGTGACTGCAGGTTCTCCTCGGCCAGACCGGGCTCGGTCCCCTCGAAATGCGGTTTCAGGATGTACAGATTGGTCGAAAAGAGTTCCTCAATGGATATCATTCGCAGTTCAAAACCGAGGTTGTCGGCCAAGGCGGTCGCGTCCAACATGCTGCCCTCGGAGGAGTAGCGGGAGGGCATCCATATCCCCACCACGTTGTCGGGCCCCAGGGCGTCGACGGCAACAGCAGCTACGAGGCTGGAGTCGATCCCGCCGGAGATGGCTATCAGTACTTTGTTAAATCCAGACTTCGTGACGTAGTCGCGCGTGCCGGTGACCAGGGCGGCATAGACCTCCGCGGCCCCTTCGTAGATCGTGGGCTTCTTCGCCTTGAGGGGCGGCTGGAGCTCTGGCGAGGTAGCCGGAACCTCGATGCGGCTCGGCGTTCCAATCCCTGCGATAGATGATTGGATGGGTGTGCGTGGCTCGGGGACGGCCTGAAGGTCGAGGTCGGCTACCACCAGTTCCTCGGTAAACTGAGAACCCCTGGCGACGACGTTCCCGGAGGGGTCGATAAAGACGCTGGCACCATCGAATACGAGCTCGTCCTGGCCGCCTACAGTGTTCAGGTAGGCTACGAACAGCCCGTGGTCCACCGCTCGTTCTGCGAGCATCTTCTCGCGTTCCAGACGTTTGCCAGCGTGGAATGGTGAGGCGCTGATGTTCACGACGACGCGTGCGCCGACGGACTGCTGGACAGTAGTAGGGCCGATGGCGCGCCATATGTCCTCGCATATGTTGATGCCAACGGGTGTTCCGTTGACCACGAAGACAGGGCATTCGTCGCCCGCCCGGAAATAGCGCTCCTCGTCGAAAACGCCGTAGTTGGGCAGAAATACTTTGTGGTAGACGCCGAGGAGCTTGCCGTCGTGAGCGACCGCAGCGGAATTTCGGATGTGACCATCGTCGGCGGCGAATCCCACGACAACTGTGATGCCTTTGGAGGCCTCCACAACACGGTGCATACGGTCTATGTTGGCCTGGATGAACTGTGGCTTAAAGAGCAGGTCCTCGGGTGGGTAGCCGGGTATCGCTAGCTCGGGGAAGGCAACCATCTGTGCGCCAAGCTCGCGGGCGCGGTCGACGTACTCGATGATCTTGGCAGTGTTGCTGTCGAGGGCACCGACGGTAGGGTTGATCTGGGCCAGGGCGAGCCGGAAGACGGGGTTCGGGGTGTGATGTTTGGGGTTTGGGGATTGTGGCATGCGCACCTGAGAAGGGGGCTAAGGACTAGATGCAGTATCGAATAGTGAGGCCAAACCTCATGTTCCACAATCTTTCCCCAGGTGAGAGAGAGACACCCTCTCACACCGTGCATATACAGGTAAAGCGGGCCGGGCCAACCTGGCATGCCCGGTCCCGCCCAACAAAGCGCGCGTCGCGCCTAGCTCTTGGAGCGGACCCATTTGTCGATACGTTCCAGGGCGATCTCGATGTTTTCGGTGGAGTTGGCGAACGAGAAGCGGACACAACCGTCCCCATACTGTCCGAAGGCCTCACCTGCGAGGCAGGCTACCCCAGCCTCGTTGAGCAGTCCGTCGGCGAAATCTCTGCTGCTCATCCCCGTACCCTTGATGTCGGGGAATATGTAGAAGGCGCCCTTCGGCATGGGGCAGCGGATGCCCGGTATCTCGTTCAGGCCGTTGACGATGATGTCGCGTCGCTTCTTGAACTCAGCAACGATGCGGTTGGCCTCGTCCTGCGGGCCTTCCAGGGCCTCGATGGCGGCTATCTGCGTGAAGGCAGCCGTACAAGAGATGCTGTTTGTGCTGAGGCGCGAAATGGGCTCCACCAGCTCAATGGGCATGACGCCGTAGCCGGCTCGCCACCCGGTCATCGCATAGGTCTTGGAGAAGCCGTCGAGGATGATGGTACGTTCCAGCATTCCCGGAAAGGCTGTGATGCTGTGGTGCTCGCCCTCGTACAGGAAACGGCTGTAGATCTCGTCAGAGAGCACGACCAGGTCGTGCTCTCTGGCCAGGTTGGCTAGCGCCTCGAGGTCGTCCTTTCCGACGACGCTCCCGCAGGGGTTATTGGGTGAGTTGATCACCATCATCTTGGTGCGTGGTGTGATCTGGGAGGCGACTTCTTCAACGTTGATCGCGAAGTCGCGCTCGGCGAGCAGTTTCATGGGCACGGGCACGCCGCCAACGAAGTTGATCATGGACTCGTATATGGGAAAGCCGGGGTTTGGGTAGAGTACCTCGTCACCCTCGTCGACCAGCGCGAGTATCGCAAAGAACATGATTGGCTTGCCGCCCGGAGTGATCACGACGTTGTCCCCTGTGACAGGGATATTTCGTGTCGTGGCGATCTCATTGGCGATGCTGGCCCTGGCCTCATTGAGCCCGGGAGACGGGCCATAGTGGGTGTAGCCACTCTTGAGGGCATTTGCGCCAGCCTCAACGATGTTTCCAGGTGTTTCGAAATCGGGCTCACCGATTTCGAGATGGATGATGCTTTTGCCCTCTGCCTCAAGCCGCTTGGCCTTGGCCAGGACCTCGAAGGCGGTCTCAGTACCAAGGCGCCCCATCCGCTCGGCTAGTTTCATTCGTTCGCTCCTAGATTCAGTGCTGAATATCTATTTGTCTGTCGTCTCGCCCCAATTTCCAGTAGGAAACAGGAGAAGTTATCGCTGGAGTCGCGTGGGGTTCAGGCTCGCCTGATCCTAGATTCAAGGGCCAGATGGCGCTCGTCCCCATCCCACCTTGCGCTTGCGGCGTCCGGTGGTGCAAGTATACCGAAGCTGTGGACGTTGGGAAAGGTTGAGGCGGCGTTGTGATAGAATTCCATATCTGACACAGTGTATTTTGCGGGGAGGGAACGCTTCGATATGAAGGTCTTTTTGGGGACGCCGCGCGGCTTTTGTGCGGGGGTCGTTAGGGCCATTGATGTGGTCGAAATAGCCCTCGAACGGTTCGGGTCTCCCGTCTACGTAAAACACCAGATTGTCCACAACCCCTACGTTGCAAACTCCCTCGAAGCCAAGGGAGCGATCACAGTAGAGGATGTCGAGGACATCCCCGAGGGCGCCACGGTGGTGTTCTCGGCCCACGGCTCTCCGCCTGAAGATTTCCAAAAAGCCGCCTCACGGAACCTGCACGTCATCGACGCCACCTGTCCTCTTGTTACCAAGGTACACAACGAGGCTCACAAGTATGCGGGAGAGGGTCGTAGCCTGATGCTGGTAGGGCACCGTGGTCATCAGGAGGTCAAGGGGTCGATGGGCCAGGAGTCCATGCACCTCTTCGACGACGGCGAGTCGCCTGATCTACCGGACTGGGATACGGATACCCCCATCACAGTGCTGACTCAGACTACCCTTTCGGTGGACGATACTAAGCAGGCGATCGACGAGATAAAGGACCGATTCAAGGACGTCTTAGTGCGCAATGACCTGTGTTATGCGACAACGAACCGGCAGTTCTCTGTCAAGCAACTATGCCGAGTCTCCGACGTAGTGCTTGTCATTGGCGCCCCCGAAAGTTCGAACTGCAACCGACTTCGAGAGGTAGCTCAGGCCCACGGCGTGAGGTCATACCTGATCAACGGACCTGAGGACCTGGACATCACATGGCTCGATGGCGTGGAGAATGTCGGTATTACATCTGGCGCGTCAACCCCTGAGCTGCTGGTGGACGCGGTTATAAAGGCTATTGATCCAGATGAAGTGAGCCTACTGAAGGGCGCAGAGGAAGACGTCAACTTCGTATTGCCTGCCGAGTTGAGGCCTGTTCCGGGGAAGACGACCTAGATGCGGTACGACGTCATCGTCGTAGGCGGCGGCCCTGCGGGAAGCACAACCGCTCGAGAGTGTGTCGCACGGGGCCTGAGCGTGATTCTGCTCGACCGGGCTGAGTTTCCTCGTGATAAGCCATGTGGCGGCGCTGTCACTGTGAGAGCGCTCGATTTGCTGCCATTTGACATTACCCCCGTTGTAGAACGCGCAATCACGTCCGTGCACTTCACCACTCGTCAGAGCAAGGGCTTTACGCGTCGCTCTTCGGAGGACCTGGTGTTCCTGACCCAGCGCGCAAAGCTCGACGCGTACCTCGTAGAGCGTGCGGTGGAGGCCGGTGTAGAGCTGCGAGAGGGCTTTCAGGTGAAGGCGGTCGAGCGGCACCAGACCCACGTTGTCGTGGGGGACGGTGTTGACCTCGTGGAGGGGACCACGCTGGTGGCTGCGGACGGGGCCAACGGCACGACTGCCAAGCTCGCAGGTATTACTGTGCAGGTGAGGCAGCACATCGCCCTTGAGGGCAACATTACCCCGCCGAGCGGAGTTCCCGATCAGTGGCAAGACAAAATTGGTCTGGATGTGGGCGGCATGGAGGGGGGATACGGCTGGATATTCCCCAAGGGAGACCATCTCAACATCGGGCTGGGGGGCTGGAAGCACGTTGGTTCAACTCTTCGGGAGAGGCTTGACGGGCTGATCCGCTACTACGGATTTGATCCCAAGGACGTATGGGGCCTCAGAGGGCACCATCTACCGATGCGTAGGCGAGATTCGACCTTGGCGGACGGGAATGTGCTGCTGGTTGGCGATGCTGCGGGTCTGGTCGATCCTGTGACGGACGAAGGGATCTACTCGTCCATTTGGAGTGGGCGCGCTGCAGCGCGCCACCTATCCGAGTATGTAGCTGGTGAGGTGGCCGACCTGGCGGGGTACAGTCGAGAGGTCGAGCGTGACCTCGCTCCGGACCTCGTGGCGTCACGGCAGTTTCATGACCTACTCCACCTTTCGCCCACGCTCTATCTCTGGGTGGAGCGGCACACGTCCATCATCTGGCGGCTAACCTGCCGTATCCTTCGGGGAGAGCAGACCTACGCCGGTGTGATGGGGAAACATACCTTCATCGCATTTGTTATTGGCTTCGTTTCGGACCTGATAAGCGTCACGCCTGTACTCCGGAGGATGGCGGGCCTGCGTGACGCTTCTCCTCCCGAGCGGTTCTTTCGCCGCCGTCGTTCCGCGGGCACCGGACGTGCCAGTTTTGGGCAAGGCTCGGAGCTGTCTGATCGTTGACGGGGTGTTACGCACCCTAGTTCTGGGCAGGGCGTTGTAGTCTCAACTTCCATGTCGAGACCCCGATACCCCTTGTCCCATTCCCACAGAA
>CAUZNX010000102.1:0-5626 GCA_963580905.1 Dehalococcoidia bacterium
ATTTTCTTGAGGTGACGGTAGTGCCGACGGTTGCGATTGAAACGCATGGTTGTAAGCTGAATCAGGCCGATTCAGGGACTCTTATCGCTCAGTTCACAGATGCTGGCTACCAAGTGGTTCCAGATTCAGAGCCTGCTGACGTGTATGTCGTCAACTCGTGCACCGTGACCCATATTGCGGATCGGAAAGCTAGGCGGGCGCTGCGGGCCGCCCGTCGACGTAGCCCCGGCGGGATGATCGTTGCGACGGGGTGCTATGCAGAGCGCTCACATGAGTCGCTTGCGGCCATCGGGGAGATTGACCTGATCGTCGGCAACACCGGCAAGGATGATCTGGTCCGCCGTGTCACCGAATGGATGGGTGAGCCTGTGGCACAGGGCGGCTATGAGATCGCCCTTGCTGGGGCGTCGGCGATTCGGGTTCGGGCCACGGTAAAGATACAGGAGGGCTGCGACCAGGTCTGTGCCTATTGCATTGTGCCGAAGGTACGTGGACGCGAGCGCAGCATTCCGCAGGCTACCCTCGTGGATCTTGTCAACGAGCACGCCTCACGGGGGTGTAAGGAGGTCGTGCTGACCGGCACTCAACTCGGCAGCTACGGATTCGATATTCCGGGCGCGAGCCTCACCGGGATGCTGTCGGGGTTGCTCCGGAACACCACGGTGCCGCGGCTTCGTGTGTCGTCGCTGCAGGCTCAGGAAATCGATGGCGAGTTGCTTTCAATTTGGGCCGACCCAAGGCTATGCCAGCACTTTCACCTGGCCCTGCAATCTGGCAGTGATGCTGTCCTCGCGCGGATGCGCCGTCGGTATGACGCCAGGGAATACGAGGAGGCGGTCGGGAAGATTCGTGATGCGGTGCCTGGTGCGTCGATCACGACCGATGTCATCGTTGGGTTCCCCGGGGAGAGCGACGCTGACTTCCAGCAGACACTTGATCTGTGCGAACGGGTGGGCTTCGCTGCTGTCCACGCATTCCCGTACTCGGTCAGGCCAGGGACGAGCGCTGCCTATCTAAAGGACAAGGTGAGCGCCGAAACGAAGTCGGAACGGATGAAGGCGCTGCTGGAAGCCTCAAAACGGCATGCCTCGGCGTATCGCGCTGGGATTGTTGGCGAGACGCGCTCCGTGCTCTGGGAGGGGCGTAGAGCCGCGACCGGCGGCGAGGTTTGGTCCGGGCTGACCGGCGACTATGTGCGTGTCGTTACACGTAGCCCGATGCCGTTGGCCAACGAAATAACCGGCGTGCGGCTAGTGGGACAGATGGACGAGGCCATGGTGGCGGAGGTCGACTGACCTCGCACGACCCGCAACTACATCTCTTTGACCTGGAAGTGGGACTTGCCGTTGCTTTGGTCGATGTAGCCGGCCCTTTGCTCGTTGGCGTGCCCGAAGATCAGCAACCACCCCTTGTCGATGGCCGTCTGTAGCAGGTCGCGTTTCTCAGACAGGGTGTCGTCGGGGGCCCGGTCATAGGCCGAAATGCTGGCTAGTGGCAGATGGTACGGGGTCGGAATTAGCTCGCCGAGATAGGCGATGCGCTCGCTTCCGGCGTCGATTAGGACGATCTGATGGCCCTTGGAGTGACCGTTTGTGACCTTGGTAGTGACACCGGGCGCGATCTCGTGTTCGCCGTCGAGGAGGGTCAGGAGCCCGGCCTCCTCGAGCGGGAGGAAGTCGTCGGGGTTGAAGGATCGTTCGCCGCGTTCGTTCGGGTCGTTGGCCTCTATCCACGCGTCCTTTTGGACCATGTACTGGGCCTTGGGAAATGTCGGGATTGCAGTGCCGGCCCGATCGAGCTTGGTGCAGCCGCCGGCGGTGTCGAAGTGCAGGTGCGTCAGGACCACCACGTCGATGTCCCGCGCCGTGAGTCCCAGGTTTTTGAGCTGCTTGATGAGCTTGTTGCCGTTCAGGTTGTAGGTGTCCTTGAGCTTGTCTGCACGCTTAGAGCCCGCCCCTGTGTCTACCAGGATGTTTATGGTTGGGGTCTGAATCAGCATGCAGTTCAAGCCCATGCGGACCCGATTCTTGCGATCTGGCTTTAGCTGCTGCTCCCAGAGGGTCTTGGGCACCTGTCCGAATAGCGTTCCGCCGTCCAGCATGTAGGTGCCGTCGCTGACAACGTCCACGGTCGTGGTTCCGAGTTGCATGTTGCGTCTCCCTCTAGTGTGCGGTCCCGTCTCGGCGGTAATCCGCGGACAATTCAGCCAGGTGTCGTTCAGTACTTGAGCAGCACAGTTCCCGCGCCGTTCGATCGTACTGCGAAGTGGAGGGGAGCCATCCGGGACGTTGAATGCCCACGTTTGGCGGTCTATAGGACGATGCCGCTTGTCACGTGGGTTGTGCAGTCGGAAGGTAGCGACGGTTGCGTCTTTCGCCGAGCAGCGGGTCCCAAAACCTGCCCTGCGTTACCCATTCCCGAACCCCTCGACGCAACTTTAGGTATGTGTATGGGCAATTGTCAATGAGTTTTCCGGGCTTGTTCTTAGACATTGACCAATTCTATCTGGGCGGGTCAGCGCGGATCGAGGCGTGTGTTCCAGCGGAGACGGTGTGCAGGGTTCAGGGCAGATAGGGCGATCTGTCGGGGACCGGATGGGCGTCAATTCGAATGGCACGCCGGACTTCAGTCTCTGTTGGCCCGGCGTGCGTTCTGGCTTGAAATCGTCGGTCTAGACGTCGAGAGCCTCGAGGGCCGACTTCCAGGCGGAGATTGTCTGTTCGACTTCGACGTCTCCGTGGGTTGTCGATACGTAGTATTTGCCGTGGGCCTTGAAGATACCACGCTCCCTGAGAAGCTCGTTGAGCCTCATCACCTTGGGTTGGTCGCGGTCCAATGTGGAGCGGTAGTTGGTGATCTCGTGGTCGGTGAAAATGACATCGAACATTGGCGCTTCGCCGACGACCTGCGCGGGAATCTCGGCCTCGTACAGAAGCCTGGTTAGCGCCTCTTTCAGCCGGTTGCCGGTGGCGAATAGACGCTCGTATGTGCCCTCACGACGGAGTACCTTGAGTGTGGCCAGGCCTGCGACTGAGGCGATGGGGTTGCCGTTCAAGGTCCCTTCTTGCATGACATATGGGGCGCCTGGATCGCTGGGTGCGAAATGCTCCATGATGTCTGCAGAGCCTGCTACCGCCGAGAGCGGAAATCCGCCAGCGACGGCCTTGCCTAATGTGCACATGTCCGGGGTTACCCCGTAGAGCTCCTGGGCTCCTCCGTAGGCAAATCGAAAGCCGGTGACGATCTCATCGAAGATCAGGGGGACGTGGAAGCGGCTCGTCACCTCCCGGAGCCCTTCGAGGAAACCAGGTGCAGGCGGTATCACCCGCTGTAGGGGTTCGACGATGACGCCTGCGAGCTCCTCGTGGTAGCGCTCGATGATGGCTGTGGTCGTCTCAATGTCGTTGAATGGCGCTACCAGCACATCGCCCTGGAGCGACTCTGGAATGCCAGATGAGTCGGGTGCAGGCGCAGGGTAGTCCAGGGGCTTCGACGGGGCCATGCTCATCAGGCCGTAGTCGTTCATGCCGTGGAAGCCGCCCTCGAATTTGAGGATCTTGTCGCGACCCCGGTACGCTCGGACGGCCCGCATGGCGAAGAAAGTGGCCTCGGTTCCGCTGCTGGCGAACCTGACCTTCTCGGCACAAGGCACGGCTTTCACGATCTCTTCGGCCAGCAGGATGGCGTGTTCGTTCAGGCCGAAATATGTCGTGCCCTGGGAGAGCTGTTCGCTAACGGCGGCCACGACCTCCGGGTTGGCATGGCCGATTAGCATCGGACCTGAGCCAAGGGCGTAGTCGATGTACTCGTTGCCGCTGAGGTCCCAGACGCGGGGTCCGCGACCACCGCGGATCACCATATCCATGGTGACGGTGTTTCCGTTGCCGCCGCCGGGCAGGTATGCTGCGGCCTTCTCTAGCGCCTGCCGTTCCCTATCACTGACGGTCCTTTTGGGCAATGTCTACTCCATGTGATGGGCGACTTTTCCGCACCTTGTACGGCGACACACGTCGACCCCGGAATTATAGCATAGCGGGGTCCGACTACCGTATACTTGCCGGGCTGGCCGGACCCAATCCGGTCCACTAATGAAAGTAGTCAAGAGCGGGACGATCGAGGTGTGCCGCTCGCTGGAGGGTTTGATGGATACGAGTGCGATTACCGGAAATATTACTGAGCAGCGCACGGGTGCTGTGGTCGTGGGCCTTTTCCAGGACGCGGAGGGCTCCGGCGGGGCTTTCGGGGCAGTGGATCGGGCTTTGGACGGGGCGTTGAAGGCGCTTATGGATGATGGGGAGATCAAGGGGAAGAAGGGCGAGTTCACTCTGGTGCACACGCTGGGTAGGATCTCCCCTGCCAGGGTGCTGGTGGCTGGTCTAGGGAAACAAGACACCTTCGATGCGGAGAGAGTCAGGAACACATCAGCCCGAGCACTACGCTATCTGCGTGGCAAGGGAATCGCGAACGTGGCCACCGTCCTCCTAGGCTCCGGTTCCGGAGGGCTGGTTGCCGGCGTGACGGCACAGGCTGTTGTTGAGGGGGCGATGCTTGGCCTGTACCGCTTCGACAAGTACAAGTCTGACAGTTCAGAGAACAACGAGCTGGAGTCGCTGACCATCGTCGAGCAGGATGGATCGACCATGGACGAGATCACGAAGGGCATTGAGCTGGGGCGAACCCTAGCAGGCGCGGTGAATCTCTGCCGCGATGTGTCCAACGAGCCAGCGAATTTCATGACCCCTACGCAGCTATCCGAGGTCGCACTAGATGTTGCTCGTGAGGGCGCATTGGATATCCAGGTCCTGGAGCGGGGTGACATGGCCGATCTGGGCATGGGGGCGATCCTGGGGGTAGCCAGCGGAAGCGCGCAGCCGCCGAAGCTGATCGTGCTGCGCTACTGGGGCGATCGGGATGACGAGTCGAACAGCCTGGGGCTAGTCGGGAAGGGGATTACGTTCGACAGCGGGGGCATCTCCATCAAGAGCGCTACGAATATGGGCGCGATGAAGGGCGACATGGCCGGTGGTGGCGCTGTCATAGCTGCGATGGGGATCATCGCCAAGCTGGGCCCCAAGATCAATGTGACGGCTATTGTGCCAGCGACCGAGAACATGCCTGGCGGTCGTGCACAGCGCCCCGGTGACGTTGTCAAGACGATGTCTGGCAAGACCATAGAGATCGACAATACCGACGCCGAGGGCAGGTTGGTCCTGGCCGACGCGGTGACCTATGCCCGGTCACTAGGAATAGGGCGCATTGTGGATGTAGCCACGCTCACCGGAGCTATCTCCACGGCTCTGGGCAAGATATGCTCGGGGGTTTTCGGTAGCGACCAGGCCCTCGTAGACAGCATTGTGAAGGCAGGCTCCGACTCGGGGGAGCGTTACTGGCAGCTACCGATGTACGACGAGTACCGGGATCAGTACAAGAGTGACGTGGCCGACCTCAAGAACACCGGGGGTTCCCCGGCCGGCTCCATAACGGGCGCACAGATCATAGGCGAGTTCGCGGACGGCGCGGCGTGGGTGCATCTGGATATCGCGGGGACGTCTCGCGCCGATTCTACGAAGGGTTACACACCGAAGGGTGCTACTGGTGTGTCGGTGAGAACGCTCGCACGCCTGGC
>CAUZNX010000103.1:0-5624 GCA_963580905.1 Dehalococcoidia bacterium
CCCGCAGCGTCCAAGACCGATGAAGGCGCTACGACTTTAAGACCAGGCACATGCAGAAACCACGACTCCAGGCTCTGTGAATGATGGGCTCCGTACCCTCCTCCGACTCCACCCTGGACACGGATCGTCATCGGGACCGACAACTGGCCGCCGGTCATATATCGCAACTTGGCGGCGTGATTTACCAACTGGTCCATAGCAAGCGTCACGAAATCAGCAAACATAACCTCGACCACAGGCCGGCAACCGGAGAGGGCCGCCCCGACAGCGAGACCCATTACGGCTCCCTCGCTAATGGGGGTGTCGATAACCCTGGTGGGGCCGAAGGAATCGGAAAGCCCCGCCGTCGCGCCAAAGGGACCACCGTAGGAGACGTCTTCACCAAGGATGAATACGTCATCGTCCCTCTCCATCTCCTGTCGGAGAACCGAGGAGATAGCGTCGATGTAACGGACTGTCTCCGTCACGGTTGTGCCACCACGTTGGTCAAGAGATCGTCTCGTTCGGGCCACGGCGCAGCAAGCGCCTCCTCAGCTGCCTTCTCTATCTCTGCCCGGATTCGAGTCTCAATCGCCTCGGATCCGGCGTTTCGAGAAGTGTCTCGAAGAAATCGGGTGAAGCGATGGATGGGATCCTTCTCCTGATCCCGCGAAACGGCACCGCGCTTTAACGTTGGGTCTCCCTCATAGTGCCCACGGAACCGATGGGTGAGGCATTCGAGGAAGCTCGGACCACCGCCGTTTCTGGCCCGATCAAGGGCAGTAACTACCGCAGGCCTAACCAGGGTGAGGTCATTGCCGTCGATGGTTTCCGTAGGAATCCCATAGGTATCGGCATGGTCGGCAAGCCGCTCGACCACCGTGTGCGCTGCTAGAGGTGAGAACTCTGCAAAGCCATTGTTCTCACACACCAAGATAACCGGTAACTGCCAGAGACTCGCAAGGTTAAGGCACTCATGGAATAGCCCGGTCTGGGCGGAACCATCGCCGAAGAACGCCACCGAGACACCTGACCCCCCTCGGCGCTTCGAAGATAGTGCAGCTCCTAGAGCGAGCGGAAGGTTGCCGGCGACAACACCCGTGGCGGTGACGAAACCCACCTCAGAAACGGATAGATGCATCGAGCCACCCTTCCCACCGCAGTAGCCGGTCCGTCTTCCTGCCAGCTCCGCAAACAACCGTCCTATTTCGGCCCCTTTAGCGATCGCGTGGGCGTGAGGGCGGTGGCCACTGAAAACTTTGTCAGATGGCCGCAATGCCCCACAGACGCCAACGGCCGTTGCCTCTTGGCCTACGGACAGATGGAGCAGGCCGCTGATCTTCCCCCGGGCAAATAGTTCGGACGCCTTCTCTTCAAACGCACGGATACGCCACATCATCTCGAGATCTTCTATGCCCAGTTGTACCGATGCAGCAACACCCATTAGTTGATGCCCCGGAGCCTCTTCGTCCGGTCTTCGTCGATCGTCATCGCCTCACCAATAGAGACCCCATAAACCCTCTCTGCTGCCTCAATTGTCACAAACCCGTCGATTACATCCTCAAGCACCGCTTGGGGGTCCCTTTCAAACGGCTCACCGACTCCTCCGCCGCCACCGCTGACTTTGCCGAGAACCTCTCCTGTCTTGACCTCTATCATGCGATGTGTCCGAACCGTCTCGATCTCATCGCCACGGCGGATGTACATCTTTGAAAGTGGTCCGGGATCACCCCCAGCGGCACCAGAGGGTTGAGTCAAATCCCCGTCGGAACTACCGGTTGCAATCCGGGCATCACCACCGAGGTTTCGAACCTCCCAGACCATTCCAGAACCACCCCGCCACCTTCCCGCACCGGAGAGGTCGGGCGTGAAGTGGTAGCGCTCCGTTCGCCAGGGATAACGAATCTCAATCTCTTCAACACTGCCACGCTGGATTGAGCCGAGCCCAGACATGCCCATGGCGCCCTCAAAACCGTCGAACCCCCAGACCGCTCCGGCGCCACCGTCGGCATCGGTAGTGGTCTGCGTGTAGCGCTGACCATCGCGCGTGTCGAGCGCAGCAATGTAGTGGCCCCGACGCCGGCCCCAAGCCGCTACGGCTTTCTCAGGCATCGCCTGAGAAAGCGCCATTACCGTCGCCTCGAGCACCTGGGTTCCGACGTTCACTGGAGAACCACCGACCGTCGCCGGGTACTGCGCATTACAGACGGAGCCCTCGGGAGCAATAAGGGTGATAGGACGCATGCTCCCTGCATTGTGGAACGGTGAGTATTCAGGATCGAAAAACAAGAAGCTTCCGGCAACGGCCCGGCTGTATGTGGATGCGAGAACGCAGTTGACGAATCCGGTGCGCTGGTCGTCGCTCTCTGTGAAGTCGAGGGTCATCTCGTCACCCGCAATGGTGGCTTCACAACGGACCCAGACTTGCTCGTCCAAGGTCGTACCGTCATCGTCGGTTGCTGACTCACCGAAGTAGGTGCCGTCCGGGATCTCCGTGATCGTGGCCCGAACGTTCACCTCCATACGGTCCAGCATCTCTTCGACACAGTTGAGCACCGATTCTTTGCCGTACTTGTCGAGCAGCGAATGGATGCGCTTCTCGCCAACGGTGAGGCCAGCCATCAACGCATAGTTATCGATCTTGACGCCTTCGGGAAAGCGCACGTTGTTCCAGATCAGCTCAAGCACGTCTGACCGCTCAACGCCTCGGTCGTAGATCTTGATTGGTGGGATAATCAAGCCTTCGGCGTGGATGTCGTAACCGTTCGCGAAGTAGCCGCCTGGAAACGAACCACCTGTGTCCTGTTGATGACCTCGCGTAAGCAGCACAAAAACGAGTTCATCCTCATAAAACACCGGGCGGATGAAACCCCAGTCTGGAAGATGATTGCAGTGACCCTTGAACGGGTCGTTCGTGATGATGACGTCGCCAGGGTGGAGATCATCGCCGAACTTCTCGAGTATTGCCTCAACGGCAAAATGCTGCGAAAGAAACATCGAGGTCGGGCCTTCGGGGACCGCGATAGTTCGTGCCTGGGCATCCCAGATGCCAGCAGCCATGTCGTGAAGTTGGGCT
This sequence comes from Dehalococcoidia bacterium, assembly GCA_963580905.1. Lineage (GTDB taxonomy): Bacteria > Chloroflexota > Dehalococcoidia > Lucifugimonadales > CAJWER01 > CAJWER01. The sequence continues at coordinate 3,056 of CAUZNX010000103.1, forward strand.
ATGAGATAGCTCTGGGCTGTCCGGTCGACTACGTGACGCATTTCTCGGGCGATGCTCTGCATCCCATGCCAAACAGTCGACAACGTGATCGGATCGACGTCCTGACGGGTTTCCTCCGGTCTAGTCATCGATTTTCTCCCATTTGGACGCTGGCGTTCAGCGATTCGGACTCGCTATTAAGCACATAGCCATGCTGGCGAGTCACCTCGCAGGTGAAAGCCGGCGGCACGACAACGGTGGTCTTTGCCTCTTCAACAATGGCCGGTCCTTCGAACCGATTACCGGCGCGGAGCAGGCTGCCGTCGTAGACCGGGGTCTCAATGGGCACACCATTAAATATGCATTCCCGAGTCGACTTCTGCGCTGGACTGGCGTCGGATGAACCCTCCACCGCCGCGCGGAGTTCGAACCGTGCCTTTTGAACGGTCGCCTTTAGATAGAAGGTCAAGAGCTCGGTTCCCTTCCAGAGCATCTCGAAGGTATAGAGCTCCTCATGTCGACGGTGGAAGTTGGCGACGGCTTCTGCCAGGCTCTGGGCAGTCACCTCGCCGAGGGGGAATGACACCTCGACTTCGCTGAATTGGCCGATGTAACGCATGGCGACCGTCCGGACAAACTCAACTGTGCCTGACTCGGCGCCCATGTCCTTCAGGCCGTTGGCCGCCTCATCTTCCATCTGCTGAAACAGGTCGGTAATTCGCCCCAAGTCTGCTGTTGCCGCCGAAGAAATGTACGAACGTGCGTAGTTGCGACCAATGTCCATCGCGAACATGCCGAAGGCGGAAAATGTCGCGGCAACACTTGGCACAATCACTGTTGGCACACTCAACCGTTCGGCGATGAATGCTGCGTGCACCGGTCCTGCACCTCCACCGGCAACGATGGCGATATCTCGGACATCAAGGCCTCTTGAGGTGAAAACCTCGCTGATCTGGTCCGCCACGAAGGAACTCACTGCTGTGAGGATTGACTGCGCACCCTCAGTTACCGTCATTCCTAGTGGCTCGGCGACCTCGGCCCGTATTGCTTCCTCAGCCTTCGATCGGTCGAGTGTGATCTCGCCTCCGAGGAAGTAATCGGGGTCGACAAATCCCAGAAGGACGTCCGCATCAGTGGTTGTCGGCAAAGTTCCACCGTTGCCGTAACAGGCTGGGCCCGGGTAGCTCCCCGCTGACTGCGGGCCCACACGGAGTAGACCTAGCGAGTCGATCCACGCGATCGAACCTCCACCAGCGCCTGCCGAGTGGATGTCAACCATCTTTATGCCGACGCGCTCGTCGCCTGCCCAGTTCTCGGTGGTGGTCGGAACCTCAGCGTCCATGATGACCCCGATGTCAATCGAGGTTCCTCCCATGTCGAAGGAGAGCACATTCCTGTAGCCAGCAGTCTCACCGGCGTAGATGGCCGCCGCAGGCGCTGCCGCCGGTCCTGAGCCGATGAGGTAGACAGCGCGTCTCCGGCAGCGGTCAACGGTCTCGACGAGACCGTCCGAAAGCATCATTAGTAGCGTGCCGTCGAATCCATTGTCTTGAAGACGGCGCTCAAGCGCCTCGAGGTAACGCTCGACAACCGGCCCGACGTAGGCAGACACGACTGTTGTCGAGAACCGTTCCCACTCCCGCCAGACCGGAAGGATGTCGTGGGAGGCCACCACATGGGCGTTAGGAAGGATTTCCTGGACAATCTCCTGGGCCCGGCGTTCGTTCTGCGGCGCTGCATAGGAATGCAGAAAGCAGATCGCTACCGATTCGACGCCGTCCGCCTTCAACTGCTCGGCTGCAAGACGGACGTCTGCCTCATTGAGGTCAGTGACAATCTCGCCCTCGTAAGTGGAACGCTCCGTGACCTCGAGTCGGCGGCGGCGTGGAACCAGCGGCTCGTATGGTGGAACGAACACGTTGTACATTGAGGTTCGAACGTTCTTGTATCCTCGCCGGATCTCGATCACATCTGCAAAATCCCGGGTGGTGATCATCCCGGTCTTCGCTCCGTCTTTCTTTATGAGGGTATTAGTAGCCAGTGTCGTTCCATGAATAAGGAGTCCGACCTGCGCGACAAACGCCTCGATCGTGAGCTCGTAGGCGGTTGAAGCCTTCGTAAGGGCGTCCATGAGACCGATTGAGGGATCAGACGGGGTCGTGGGCGCCTTGAACTGCCGCACCTCACCCGTCGACTCTTGGAGGACGAGACAGTCGGTGAATGTTCCTCCAACGTCGATAGCGATTCTGTACATGCGACTCCGATTCCGTCTACTCAGTGTGACCTTGGTGTGCGTAGAAAGGCCGATCGAGCAAGAAGTGGACGCCTCTAATCCACAGACATCTCACTAAATTATACCTTCCAGTCATCAACCTTCCAGTCATTGGTATACCAGCAACATGTGGGCGCTGCAACCATGGAAGGAAGTTACCGTCATGACAGCGGGAGACTCTGCGCCGCTGCTCTGCCCACCTCAGTCCAGCAGGCGGTCCCGCAGGTCGGCGAGGCGTTGGTCGTCGAATCCGAAGCCGGAGCGGAGCATGGCCTCGGCCCCACCCCAGTGGTCGTCCACGGCAGCAAACTGGGCTTC
>CAUZNX010000104.1:0-5601 GCA_963580905.1 Dehalococcoidia bacterium
AAATTCACCCAAGGGCGGGCGGATGGGAACAAGCAACCTGCTGTTCTTAAGATCACCAACCACCTACCCCGCTACGAAATGAGACAAAATGATACAGAATGAGACAGAAATCCCGCCCCCAGAGTTGGCCCACCTGACCAACCCACATGGCCTTTCCGGATCGCCCACACACCCACAACATGACAACCTCACCCCAAGCCGCCGAAAGCGGACGCCTCCGATGCTATACTCATACCGTCTCCATATCTCAACGGGGTGATCAGATTGACAGACCTGCAGCCAAAACTACTCCCGACGACCGTCATCGGAAGCCACGCCACGCCAAGCTGGCTCTGGACCGCCATCGACGAGATGGACAAGGGCAACTACGGCCCGACCGACACCAAAGAGACCTTCGACGACGCCGTGAACATGGCGATCCTTGACCAGGAACGCGCCGGCATCGACATCATCAGCGACGGCGAAATGCGTCGCTGGTACTTCGTGCAAAGCTTCTACAAACGCATGACCGGCATCGTCGTAGAGCCGCCACTGCGAACAGTCGGGCTCTACGGGTACGACAGCCCACAACGCTACAAGGCCACCGAAAAGTTGACCTTCCCGGACGGCCTGGGAATCGTCGAAGAGTACCTCTACGCCAAGGCCCACACCGACAAGCCAATAAAGGTCACCTGCCCGGGTCCGCTGACACTCACCATGCACGTCCGGCCGGGAGACGCCTACAAGTCGCGCCTCGACCTGGCCTGGGACGTCGCTCAGGTGATCAACGCCGAGCTCAAGGCCCTTGAGGCGGCCGGCGCGGATTTCATCCAGCTAGACGAGCCATCCTTCGCCATCATCCCAGGCGAGCTGAACGAGTGGGTAAGCCTCTACAACTCCACCGTGCAAGGAATAAACGCCAAACTGGCACTTCACGTCTGCTTCGGCAACCTGTCCAGCAGGCCCAGGGGCAAACGCGACTACGGGTGGATGTTCCCGGCGCTGCTAGAAACAAAAACGGACCAGTTGGTCCTGGAGTTCGCAAACCGCGAGATGAAAGAGGCCGATCTCTGGGGAGACGCCGGAGACGACCGTGAACTGGGCGCAGGCGTAGTCGACGTAAAGTCGTTCTACGTCGAAAAGCCCGAAGACGTAGCCGAGCGCATCCGCATGCTACTCAAGACCGTCGCGCCCGAAAAGCTCTACATCAGCCCAGACTGCGGCTTCTTCCAGCTACCCCGCTGGATAACCTACCTAAAGCTACAAGCACTAGTAGCCGGCACCAAGATCGTAAGACAAGAGCTGGAAGGCAGGGGCTAAGGGCTGGGGGCTGGGGACTGGTCAAGACATAGAGGGGTTTGGGAGAAAGAGTGGGCCGATGGCTAAGTGTAGGCCACCTCTAGAGATCCACGCGTAGATACGCAGCCCTCTACAGGTGGTTCGACAGGCTCACCATGAGCGAAATACACCCACCTCCGCTCACCCTGGGCTCCGTTGAAGGGTCCGCCATCGGGATATGGTCTCAACCAAAACCCTGCCGGACGGGTGTGCAGAGGGGCGCAGCCCTTCTGCCGGGAGCCTGAGGGTGTCCCTCAGAAATATCCTATTTCTTTTTCTTGGGGAGGGGGCATCGGGCTTGGCCACAGCAACCCTCTGACCAACCCCATTGACTAGCCCGCCGTAACCAAATCCTTGTGGGCGCGCCCACCCTGCATGATCATCAGCAGGTTGGACTTGTCCTCCATCAAAGACATGTCTTCCAGAGGATTACCGTCCACCACCAGCAGGTCCGCCAACTTACCAGGCTCCAGCGTGCCGACATCCGAATCCATCCGAGCGCATTCTGAAGCCGTCTTGGTGGCCGAGACAAGAGCCTGCATCGGCGTCATGCCAGCCTCCACCATCAGTCGCAGCTCCTCCAAATTCGAGCCATGAGGCCCGACACCGGAGTCAGTGCCAAACGCGATCTTGACCCCCATTTCGAGAGCCATTTCGAACCCCGCCCGGTGGTCAGGTCCGATTTCTTGAATCTTGCGTAGCGACTGCGGAAGCACGGACCCCGGATACTGCTCGGCCTTGCGAACGACCCACAGCGACGCCACCAGAGTCGGCACGGCAAACGTGCCGCGCGCCTTCATCTCGGCGCAAATACTCTCGTCCACGTAGACGGCGTGTTCGATGGAGTGGACGCCGGCCAACACAGCGTTGCGGATTCCCTCACGAGCCTGGGCATGGGCCGCACAGACCTTGCCGACCGCAGCGGCCTCGTACACCATCACCGCGATCTCCTCGCGGGTAAATTGGGTGGCCCCGGGCTCGTCACTTGCAGACAGCACACCGCCCGTGGAGCACAGTTTAATGAAGTCGGCGCCGGCCCTGAACATCGCCCGAGTCGCCTTGCGCACCTCGGCCTCACCATCGCACACCCCATTCGGCCACTCCACCGGATTGCCCAGCGGCAGCAGAGGCTGATTGATCCCGGACGCCAGCAACGGGTCGCCGTGGCCACCGGTCTGTGACAAGACTGCCACCGAGATACGCATCCTGGGAGAGGGGAACAGGCCCTGCTCAGCGGCCATCTTGAAACCCAGTGGGGTCCCGCCCGGGTCGCGAATCGAGGTCACCCCGGCATCCAGCGTGGCCCTGGCATTCTGAGCCGCCTGAAAAGTCCTAAGAGTCATGGGCTCCAGCGCCTGAATGTGCATCGGCTTCAAGTCCACAAACAGGTGGGCGTGGCAGTCGATGATACCGGGCATGATCGTCTTGCCGGCCACATCCACGACCTCAGCCCCGGCCGGAAACGAGTCCAGCGAACCGGCCTCGACAATGCGACCGTCGTCGTCGATCACGACACTCGCATCGGGCACCGGATCAAGCCCGTTCCCATCAATCAGTAAGCCGCCGGTAATTACCTTCATTTCGTGGCCTCCATGCTCGAATGCAAACCTCTATCGAGGGCGGATGCGAGTGTAGTTGGAGCGCACAGGGCTGTCAACGAAAGCGATAGCTCACCGTTGACCGTCGACGTTGGCCGAACCTATACTTTGTCACAAGCCAGCCCACGCACCTGAACCCTGGAGGAAGCATGAACGGCATCGATTTGCGATCTGACACGGTCACCCGGCCAACCCCCGAGATGCGCCAAGCCATGTACGACGCCGAGGTCGCCGATGACGGCCTCGAGGGCGACCCCACCACTCAGCGCCTGGAAGAGATGGCCGCCGAGCGTCTGGGCACCGAAGCTGCACTGCTGGTGGCCTCTGGGTCGATGGGCAACCTCGTCGCGGCCCTCGCACATTGCGCACCCGGCGACGCTATGATCGTCGGAGAGCGCTCCCACATGGCCTGGAGCGCCGACCAGGGCAAGGGTCATAGCACCTATGGCCAGATCAGCGTGCGACGGCTACCCGAGAACCCCGACGGGAAGCTCGGAATCGAGGACATAGGCCTGTCAATGGCGGCTGAGTCCGAGGGCGAAAGCCGGGTGGCGCTGGTAAACATGGAAAACACCCACAACGCGTCCGATGGCAGGCCGATCGACCCGGCATGGACAGCTTCATTCGCCGACGACGTGCACGACCGCGGCGCAGCATTGCATATCGACGGCGCACGGCTATTCAACGCCGCAGTAGCGCTGAACGTCCCGGCATCGGCCCTGGTTGCCGACGCCGATTCCGCCACGTTCTGCCTCTCCAAGGGTCTAGCATGCCCGATCGGCGGAATCGTGGCTGGCACCCGTGACTACATAGCCGAGGCCCACAACCGGCGCAAGATTGTAGGCGGCGAGATGCGCCAGACCGGCGTCATCTCGGCTGCAGGCATCGTCGCCCTCGATACCATGGTGGACCGGATGACAGAGGATCACGCCAACGCCCGGCAACTAGCCGAGGGCCTCGCTCAGATCAGTGGCATCAACATCGATCCCGAACGCGTCACCACCAACATCCTCTACTTCACGTTATCCGATCGGACTCCCGAGGAGATCGAGCAGAGTCTTGCGGAGGAGGGCGTCCACTGTTTCGCCCTTGACGGCCGCATCCGCATGGTCACCCATCACCACATCACCGCCAAGGACATAGAAACCACCCTAGGAGCCGTCCAACGCATCATTCAATCGGGTGGTGCTGCGCACGCTTAGAGGGCGTGGCTGGACGCTGCCCTAAGCACGGTGCCAGTGTGAGCGGCACGTTGGCGAGGGTTGTTTTCGCTGGTGGCTACGTGTCGGGTGCTGAGAATCTTGACCAGTCAGTGGCCCCTTAATCAGCCTTCCAGGTGGTCTTCAGAAGGGCACCGGCCCTTCGCCTGTCCTGAGCCCGCCGAAGGGCCGGGAGTGTGAGGGTGTCCCTCACAACTATATGTATTTTTTTCTTCTCTTCGGACAAGGGCGTGATTGAGACAGACGCCAACTGCAAGGAGCAAAAGTGTCAGAACCAACTGTAATCCTCGGTAGCGCCAGAACCCCTATCGGCAAGCTGGGAGGCACGCTATCGAGCGTCCCCGCAACACAGCTCGGCTCAACGGCAGTCCGCGCCGCCATGGATCGCGCTGGCGTAAGTGATAATGACGTCGACTACGTCATCATGGGGAACGTGCTATCGGCTGGACTGGGACAGGCCCCCGCCCGTCAGGCATCCATTGGCGCTGGCCTCCCCGATACCTGCTCGGCGCTCACCGTAAACAAGGTCTGCGCGTCTGGCATCATGTCGGTCATTCTGGCCTCGCTGATGGTGCAATCCGGCGATGCCGACGTGGTGATCGCCGGCGGGATGGAGAGCATGAGCCGTGCGCCCCACGTACTGCCTGGAAGCCGCACCGGCAAAAGAATCGGCGACTGGGAGATGGTCGACACCATGGTCCACGACGGCCTATGGTGCTGCTTCAACGACACCCATATGGGCAACCTCGCCGAGGGTACCGCTGCGGAGTTTGAGGTCACCAGGCAAGAACAGGATCAGTTCGCGCTCGGCAGCAACCAAAGCGCTGTCCGGGCAGCCGGAGACGGCTCGTTCGCCAAAGAGATAGTGCCCGTAGACGTCAAGACCCGTAAGGGGAGCGTCACTGTGAGCGAGGATGAGGGGCCCCGACCCGACACGTCGATTGAGGCCCTCGCAAAACTATCGACCCCCTTCGAGACCGGCGAAACCGTGACCTCTGGCAATTCCTCGCAGATCTCCGACGGCGCTGCCGCAATTGTGGTCGCAAGCCCTGAAAAGGCCCGCTCCCTCGGTCTCCAACCCATAGCAACAATCGAAGATCACACGTTCGTGGCCAACGAACCAGCCCGGCTTTTCGAGGCGCCCGCTCAGGCCATCGATAAGCTGCTGGGCCGTAGCAAGATGAACCTCTCGGATATCGACCTGATGGAGGTCAACGAGGCTTTCTCTTCTCAGGTCCTCGCCAACGGCAAGGCACTCGACTGGGACTGGGACAAGGTCAACGTAAATGGGGGCGCCGTCGCCCTGGGTCACCCGATAGGGGCCAGCGGCGCACGCATCCTGGTCACGCTCCTGCACGCCCTAGAGCACCGAGGGCTGGAGTCCGGTGTCGCAGCGGTCTGCCACGGAGGCGGAGGAGCAATATCCATGCGCGTGTCAGCACACGGTGATGCACACGCTTAGGGGT
>CAUZNX010000105.1:0-5578 GCA_963580905.1 Dehalococcoidia bacterium
GGTGAGCGGCAACTTCCATAGGACAAACCCGACGCCGATTGCGATGTGGACGAGACTGCGGCGGCGGGGGAAGACTGCTGACCAGAAGAGGCCGAAGTCGAACAGTGCTGCGAAGTCGGATAGCTTGCCGGTGAACCAGTTTCCGAACTGCGCCTTGAAGTAGAAGTCGTTGGCTACTAACAGTGCCAGCGACGCTAGAAATACCGGCGAGCGGACGGTCTTGTGGAGGGTCATATTTGAGAGTCCATTGACCAACTCAAATTGTCGAAATGGCGTGGGTTACCGAGGCATACTATACCAAGTATGCAGGGGGTGGGCCGACGACTTAGAAAGGGGTCGATAACGATGAATAGCCCGTGATACTAAGGTACGAAAAAAAATGTCTCTTTTACTCGCTATCACCAGTCCGATATAGGTCTACATCGACGTCGACTGCCTAGCCCACGATGTCTCGAAAAACTCTGACGTAGTTTTGGCCCAGTAGTTTGCGAAGCTCGTCCTCTGAGAAACCTCGCTCGGCCAGCTTTACTGTGATGTTGGGCCAGTCCGTGAACTGGTCGAAGTCCATGATACGATGCTCGTTGCTGAGCCTGTGTTCGGCGCGGAAGCCCATCCATGGGAAGCCGTCCGGGGCTCCTTGGGGTTCCGGGTCCTCGCTGTACAGGAATGATGTTTCGAAGGGGCCCATGTCGGCCGGGAATTCGTAGTTGGATTCGGTGCCGGGGCCTGGGCCGCATTTGTCGGAGCCGATACCCACGTGGTCGATACCCATCACGTCCACAAGGTGCTCGACGTGGTCGACGAAGTCGTCAAGAGTTGCTCCCGGCTCTCCTCGAACAAAGCCGCCGATGGCGGCCACTCCAAAAAATCCACCCTGCTCTGCGATGGCACGCGCCAGGTCGTCGCCCTTGCCACGGTCGTGGTAGCAGACGGCGTTGCTGGCCGAGTGGGACACGATGATCGGCGATGTGGATGCGTCCAGCGCGTCCCAGCCTACCTGCTCGCTGCAATGGCTGACGTCGACTGCCATCCGTTTCTCGTTGAGTTTCTCGACAACGGATAGGCCGAAATAGGTCAGCCCGGTCTTGTATCGCTCTGTGCACCCGTCGCCGACGAGATTCCGGAGGTTATAGGTAAGCTGAACCACGCGTAGTCCCAGGTTGTAGAAGAGGTCGATCCTGTCGATGTCACTGCCAAACGGTGTGGTGTCCTGGAAGTCGAATATTACGCCCCTCACGCCGTCTTTGTAGGCCTGTTCGATGCCGTCCGCCGTAAGGACCAGACGAAGCTCCCCTTCAAGGGCGTCGATCATGCCACGGGCTTCCGCCATGGCCCTCACCGATGCCTCGAATGCCCCGTCAGGGGGCCGAGGACCGGCGTAGGTCGCTGAAGCTACATTCACCCCGGACCGCTCCCAGAGCGCCATGTACTCTCGCCTCGCTTTTGGCGATGTCTGTATCTCGCGGACGCCCATCGCCTGCAACCGTCTCCGGATTACGTTGCGGGACAGCCCCTTGGCGATGTCCTCGTCCATCGCGGCACGCATCTCGTCGTTGAAGAGCAGACCCGACGTTGCTCCTGGCTGCTGGCTGTCGACGACCATGCATTCGTTGTGGAACCGCCTCGCCTCTTCGGGCGACATCGAGGGTTTTCTGCGTGTTGTTACCATGTGGTTGCTCCCATCTAGCTGACTTGGCTGGATACTAACCGTGAAGTAATCTCATGGCAAGGCCCTATATCAATGTGAGGGCGATTCCACCGACGGATACGATTATCCCCAACCCCTTCGAGTGACCTGCTCGGGAAGGTATGTCGGCGCGCGCGCCGACGCGATCACCGGCCGCTATATTTATGGACAGTACGCCGAACGCCAGTGTAAGGGCGGCTGTGTCACATAACCCAAACGCTAAAAACATGTTGTCCGGGAATATGCACGCGAAATCGCGCTGGGCCGACGCCTGAACAAACCAAGCTCGGCGCACGATCGTCAAGGTTGAGGAGAGCAGCCGGGCAGAGCGCAACAAGGCGCGCCCAGGCCTAGAGCAGCTCGCGACTATCGCCTCCGAGCTACGTGCCCTCAGGGAGCTACGCGAGCTTCTTGGCACCGTCAATTGGCAGGCGATCGAGACGCGCTTTTCGGCGCTATCAACCACGCTCTTGGATCTCCAGAACGGCCCCACTTCGGATGCCGAATTCGCCGTGGCTCACGAGCAGCTCGTATCACTTCTTGACCTGGTGGACGATATCGCCGGTGTTGTTGCATCGGCTCACCGCTTGATGGCCGAGGTTGCCCTCAAGTACGAAGCCAGCCGCCTACGCGGCTGGCTTGCAAAGCGACGCACGGACTCTAACGGCGATATCGTTGACGGTGTCATCGAAGCCGTGGACGATTGTTACGCAACGTACCAGTGGCAGATGGACGATGTTGGCATTCCAGCCGAGGTCGTGCGCCGGTTCCAGCTTGCCTGCGTTCCTCTCATAGAGGGGAGCGGGCTTGGGGCTTTTCCTTCCGAGTGACCTAGGGAAATCAGGTCCAGAGCGCCGGCATCGTGCCGTGGATGGCAAGTACCAAGACGGGATAGCTGGAGTTGATTAGGTACGGCTTCAGCGGTCGGGACTCAAACATGTAGTTGCTGGCCATCGCAACCGCGACAAAGAGTCCCGCGAACAGGCCGACAATCAGCCCTTCGCAAAAGTCGTTTGCACCGGTCCATGCAATCAATCGTTGCTACTGCAGCTGTCGGAGACGCCTTTGTGTGAGTAGTACGACGGAGAAGATCGCAAGCAGTATTGCGGACATGATGCCGACGGTCTGACGGCCTCCGATTGCGTCGACTGCGACGCCCAAAGGCATGACTCCTAGGGGCATCATCCCCCACATCAGCATGATGATGCTCATCATGCGTCCCCTATAGTGCTCGTCGGCCCGCTCTATGATCAGCGCCGTGATCAGGGCCATTGGAGCGATGTTACCCAGGCCTATCAACACCATGATGACTACCGCCACCTCGTATATCGGTATGAGGGCGACGAGGGCCAGGGCGATGCTTGCGATGAAGCCTCCCAGGATCACCAGCGATCCGCGATGCCAGTTGCCTATTGTGGCGATTCCAAGGGATCCAACCAGCGAGCCAAGACCGATCATGCTCACCAGCAGGCCGAAGGCCTCCGACTCTAGCCCGTATACATCGACCACAAACACTGGCAATAGAGATTGGAACGGCATGGACAGGACGACTGTCGCCATCATGACGCCGAGGAGTACCAAGATGATTTGGTTCTGCCCGACGTACACTAGCCCCGCTTTTATGTCTTTCACTATCGCTGACTGGACCCGTTTGGCCATCTTCGCTGGCTTGTGGATGGCGGTGGTAAGGGACACCGCCAAGATCCACATGCCCACCATGACGTAGTAGACGCCCTCGGGGCCGATCGTGGCGTACAGGACTCCCGCGATGGCCGGAGCGATGAGCGACGTGGTGCTCATGGCTGCGGAGTTGAGGACGATAGCGTTGGATATCCGCTCCTGGCCCACTATCTGAGGGATGATCGCCTGACGGGCCGGACCCACGAAGGCGAACATGACGCCATTGAACATGGACGCCACAAGCAGATGGGGCCACTGTAGGACATCTGTGGATATTGCTACGGCAACCGCCAGGGCTACGACGGCGGAGACAGCCTGTCCTGCCTGTATGATGGGCTTGCGTTCCAGCCGATCCGCCAGAGCGCCGCCGAACAGGGTAAGGCTCAGCATCGGTACAGCCCAGCCTGCGCTGACCAATCCCAGTATCTTGGCCGAATCGGTGATTTCGTATACCAGGAAGCCCTGGGCGATCATCCCCATCTGGAAGCCGCCCATCATGAACAGCGTGCCAAACCATAGGAACCGGAAGTCGCGGTTTCCGAGGGAGGAGAAGGTCTCGCGCCATTTGGATGTCGTCGAGCCATCTGCGGCGGATTCGGTTTCGGGAGTTTGATCTGGGAGCGGGCGCGATACTACGGCGGCGCCGGGCTCGCGGAGCGTGTCTACAGGCCCTGATGCCGGGTCGGGATCTTCAAGAGTGTCGGTACCGACCACAGGCTCTTGATCAATGTGCATCGGGACAGTCTAAACCAGTACGCTGGTCCGCGCATCTGTCCTATGGTGGAATAGGTTTGCATTGCGGCCACAAGCCAACGAAGGGGCTCCCGAATATTCGAGAGCCCTTCGTTATGCGTCAAAGATTTTTCTGCATGCTGGACATGGCTGTCAGTCCTGGGTTGCGATCCGTTCTCGGTCGGTGGGTGTTCGATGTGGCTCCACCTTAGTCACAAACTCCTGCAGGCTCTCTTCAACGGTCGAATCGGTCGTGTCTATAGAAAAACTATGTGCGAGGAGCGAGTTCTCGAACTCTTCCTGGAACCTGCCCAGTACTACTTCGGCGTCTTCCGCCTTGAACATCGTCGCGGCATGGCGTTCGGGAAAGAGGCTCTTGCCCTCACTCATCCGACTCCTGATCGCATCAGGCGTCGCCTTGAGCAAGACAAGGATGGTGTCAGGCATGGTGTGCATGACCTCCTCGTCGTAGTGCTTTCTCATCTCCCTGCGGTCGGCGTACTCTCCGGGGCGTCCGTACCCCCAGTAGAGAGGCGCAAATCCGGCGTCTCCGTAGTACCCAGTCGATGTTCCAGAGTTCACCGCTTCCGGCGAACTCGCGTCCAAAGTGCTACTCGATCTGATATCGCTGGAAGTGCTCCAGTAAGCCAGGATTGAGCCCAAGGATGTCCTTCTCCGATTGTACCTTGTGGTGATCATGGCCTTCGTTGTGGACTACGTGGGGTACCGTGTAGTGGTCGTGAAAATTGATGCTGGGCGGCGGACGGAATTCTGTCCCGGTCTGTTCAGACCACCACTTCGTGATCTCGACCCCAAGGGTTCGTTTGCCCGACCACTCGCAACCGATCAGAATCAGATTCAAAGCAGTCCTCCTGTGTTGTCCAACGTGCGGAGGATTCTACGTCTGCGGCGGCGGGGTCGCAACTACCGGGGGACATCGTGCATTGTAACGGGAGGTTTCGGGATCCCGAAGCCACTGGGAACCCCTCAGGGGGAGAGCTGATGTCGGGTAGATCGCGCTACTGGCGGTTTAGGTGTCCACCATTTCGGAGAGTTCGTTGAGGATTGTCAGGAGCTTGTGTCTCTTTGGGCTGATCTCGTAGACGGATGGACCTTGTTCGTTGCTGCTGGTCTGGAGGTAGCCTTCAGAAATCAGGTACGGCAGGTATCTCTTGGCCTGAGAATGGTTCAGACCCACTGAGAAGCGTATCCCCGATTTGGTCGCGGGCGCCACAGATAGTATCTCCTGTAGCACCTCTGACGTAGTGCGCCTGCCACGAGAGGATGCGTCGCCAGAGTCATGCTTCGACAACCGCTCACCTCCGAACGTGTTCTTCCGACTTGGCCCCTGCGCCACGATAGCGAATATGTCGTCTGCGCGTTCCCCGGCGGGTCGATTCAAGATCGGGGGCCCAGTCCTTGATCTATCCTAGGGTTCCACGGCGTCGAAGACTGGTATGAAAACCCCCATAGTGGCCG
>CAUZNX010000106.1:0-5575 GCA_963580905.1 Dehalococcoidia bacterium
AACTGCGTTATGCGTTGCGTCATTCGTGATCTCTCCTTGCTTCAATGGGTGCAGGAAGATGGTAATGGCGACGCGTGAGTATGGCAAGGTAGGCTAGGGGAGAACGCCCATCTGACGCATTAACTCGCTGGCCCGATCCATGTGCATATGGAAGACATCGGACATCGTGCATTCACGGATGACAATGTCAGGCACGTCCCGATCTTTTACAAGTTGGCACGGCAGCTGTTGAGGCCCAGAGCTACTCTGTCGAAATCTTCTCGATGCGTACAGCGCAGACCTTGTATTCCGGGATTTTGGATTCGGGGTCGAAGACGGCGTTTGTCAGGAAATTGGCCGCGTGCTTTTGTAGCTTTACGAACGGCACAAAAATCTCGCCCGCGCGGTTCTTCTCCGTGTAGAGCACTCGACCCTCCAGGTCACCACGACGCGACCTCACCCGTATCCACTCGCCGTCGGCAACATCGTAGCGCTCACCGTCATCCGGGTTCATGGCGATCTCAAGTTCAGGTGAGCGGGCCAGCAACCCTTCGGCCCTCCGGGTGATGGTCCCTCCATGCCAGTGGTAGAGAACGCGGCCCGTGTTCATGATCAGCGGGAATCGTTTCGTCGGCAGCTCCTCGGCTGCAGGGCCCTGGTCGAACGCCACGAACTTCGCCCGAGGGCCTCTCGGGAAGTCATTTTCGTACAGATAGCGGGTCCCGGGGTGGTCCGGCGTGGGGCACGGCCACTGGATGCCGCCCTCATTGTCCAGCCGTTCGTAGGATATCCCGGCCATATTGGGTGTCAACGCGGCCATCTCTGCCCAGATCTCCGATGTGTTGGCGTAGCTGAATTCAGACTCGGCTCCCAGGTCCAGCTTCGCGCTGAGTCTGCGTCCCATCTCGCAGATGATCTCCCAGTCCGGCCTGCTCTCTCCTATTGGCTCGATCACCTTGCGAACTCGCTGTACGCGTCGCTCGCTGTTGGTAAACGTGCCGTCCTTCTCTGCGAACGTGGTTGCCGGAAGCACTACGTCCGCAATCTGGGCCGTCTCGTGGAGAAAGATGTCCTGTACCACCAAGAACTCCAGATTGTTGAAAGCCTTTTTGGCTTGGTGGAGATCAGGCTCACTAAGCAGCGGGTTTTCGCCGACGATGTACATCGCCTTAATCCGGCCCGCCAGGGCCGCCTCAACGACATCGGTGATAACCATCCCTTTTTCTTGAGGCAGGTCTGCGCCCCAGGCCTGTTGGAACTTTTCGAGGCTAGACTCCGAGATTTCCTGATAGCCGGGGAATGAGTCGGGCAAACAACCGGCATCCCCGCATCCCTGGACGTTGTTTTGGCCCCTCAGTGGAGAGATGCCGTTGCCAGGCTTCCCAAGTTGGCCCGTAACAAAGGCCAGATTCAGCAGGCCGTGGGCGTTGGCGGTGCCCATAGTGTGTTGTGTGATGCCCATGCCCCAGATTAGGCACGAGCCGCTGAACGGCGGGCTGGCGTACATCCGAGCCGCGCTAGCTATGTCGTCTGCGGGGACTCCGGTGATACCCTCGGCGTACTCGACGGTGTACTTGTCGATGAGTTGCCGCCACTCGTCATACCCTTCGGTGCGATCCCGAACGAACGCCTCGTCGGCCAGACCCTCTTCCAGGACGACCCTCGCCATGGCGTTGAGCAGGGCCACGTCGGTCCCAGGCCGCGGCCTCAACCACAGGTCGGCGAAATCGCACATCTCGATGCGCCTCGGGTTTATCACAACCAGCTTCGCTCCACGCTCGACGACGGCGCGGCGCATGCGGGCTGCGGCCACCGGGTGGTTGGAGTTGGCGTCAGACCCGATAATGACCAGACACCCAGCCTCCTCGTAGTCGATGTACGAGTTGCTCGTTGCCCCAGAGCCTAGGGAGGTCAGCATCGCCTCGACTGACGGGGAGTGGCACAGACGTGTGCAGTGGTCGATGTGGTTGGACTGCATGATGACGCGAGAGAACTTCTGCTGGATGTAGCCGTCCTCGTTGGTGGCCTTGGCCGAGCACAGGGTCGCAAATGCGTCCCCGCGATACCGAGCAAGCTGCTCGGTCACGTAGTCCAGCGCCTCGTCCCATGAGACCGGAACCAGGACACCATCGCGTCGAACTAGCGGTGAGGTGATGCGGTCCTCGTGGTGGACGAAGGTGTACCCGAACCGCCCTTTCACGCAGAGCATGCCCAGGCTGGACTGGTTTTCGGGGTCATCTAGCATCTCCATGATGCGTTCGCTCTCGTCCACCTTCGCGCTGATCCCGCATCCGACGCCGCAGTATGGGCAGGTGGTCTTCACCGTCCTGATGGCGGGCGTTGGTGTCTTCTTGACCTGGATAGCGCCGGTGGGGCAAACGGACAGGCATTGGCCGCAAGTTGTGCACACCGACTCCAGCAGCGGGAGGTCCATGAACGTGCCTATGCGGCTCTCCTGGCCAGCCCCCAACATGTCGATGGCGCCTATGAACTGATGGCCGTCCTGGCAAGCCTGGGCGCACCGACCACACAGTATGCAGTCCTGCATCGCTATGTTGAAGACAGGGTTGCTGGTGTCGATGGGCTCGCGCTCTCGGCTGGCCCACCTCGGACTATCCATGCCATTGTTTGTGGCTGCGATATCCAGCTCGCGGTGATTACCATCGCCGTTTGCTCCGACCATCGCCTGCGTAAGCTCCAGGACGCCACGGCGTACCCTGGTCACGTCTTCGGAGTCCGTCCACACCTGCATACCGTCGGTCGCCGGTACCGAGCATGATGCCGGGAAACCTCGGGTGCCGTCGATCTGCACGATGCAGGTGCGGCACGCGCCAATGGGCTTCATGTCCGGATCTTTGCAAAGCTGCGAGATGGTGGTACCAGACGAGTTGACCGCGTCCAGTACCGAAGATCCCTCAGGGACCTCGACATCGCTACCGTTGATTTGCAGTGTGGTTGTCATTGTGTGTTACCTATGGCCGTACTCGTTGACCTGCGCGTCTGGACGCTATCGATTCCGAGAGGTCATGACGGAGCCAATCGCCGCGCCAAATACAACGCCCAGCGCGATTCCAATGCCGACCTCGCCCGTGACAGCGCCGATTGAAACTCCCACCCCGATCCCGATTCCGATCCAGGAGCCGAGGTTCCAGTTCTCAATCTTGCGTCTTCGTCGTTGTTTTGGCTCTTTCATGTCAGCCCTTAGCCAGCGCCGCTAGTTCGTCACCGAAAAAGTGCAGCGCGCTGTTGATCGGTCCGCCCGCGGCCTGGCCGAGACCGCAGAGCGACGCCGCTCCCACAACCTCCGCGAGTCCTCGCAGCTCGTCCAGGTCTCCAGGGGAACCTGCACCTGAGAGCAGCCGGTCGAGGGCGTCCACCATACGAGGCGTGCCTTCACGACACGGTGTGCACTTGCCGCAGGACTCGTCGGCGTTGTACTTGGCCAGGGAACGCACAGCCTCTAGCACGTCTACGTTCTCGTCCAGCGCTATGACCCCACCTGCTCCTAGCATCACCCCAGACTCATGGAGCATTCCCGGAGCAATAGCGGTCTCGAGCATCGAATCTGGTAGGATGCCGCTCGACGGCCCCCCAACGGCGACCCCTGCAATCGCCTTGCCTCCGATGATGCCCCCGCCTAACCCGAACACGATCTCCCTCAACGTGGTGCCCATTGGAACTTCGACGACGCCCGGTCGTTCTAGCGCGCCGCTCAGGCTGATCACCTTCGTCCCCGTTGCCTTTTCAGAGCCAGTTTCGGCGAACGCGGCTGCGCCGTGAGCCATGATTACTGGCACGCTTGCCAGGGTTTCGGCGTTGTTGATTACGGTCGGTCTGCCGAACAGGCCTGCTTCAGTCGGGAACGGTGGTCGGAGGCGCGGCTCCCGGCGATCACCCTCCATCGTATTGAGCAGCGTCGTCTCCTCGCCGCACACGTATCCCCCAGCGCCGCGCCGCAGAGTGACGCTCACGTTGTAGCCGGACCCAAGGACGTCTTCGCCGATGATTCCAGCCCGCGCAGCCTGATCCACGGCCTGTTTCATTCTTTCTGTCGACAGATCGGCCTCAGCATTGATGTAGATATATATGGAGTGAACGCCCGCTGCGTAGGCCGCTATGAGCGCGCCCTCAATGATGCGGTGCGGCATGCCCTCCATCAGATGGCGGTCCTTGAATATGCCGGGCTCGCCCTCCTCGCAGTTCACCACGAGGTAGCGATCAGGGGATGGGAACTTGCGCGCCGACTCCCATTTCATGCCGGCAGGGAAGTACGCACCGCCACGGCCGCGCAGTCCCGACGCCTTCACCTCATCTATGACCTTTTCCTGTGGCTTTGCAAGGGCGCTTGCCAGTCCAGAGTAGCCACCTGCCAGCAGGTACTCGTCTAGGGAAGTGGGGTCTATCTCGCCGCAGCCGTCCAACACTATTCGATGCTGCCCGACATACGGGTCCGCCGACTCGTATTGTGTGGGTAGGCCACTGGACCCTAAAATTCGGCCCACGTGTTCGGTCTTTACGCCGCTGAAGGTGCTGCGTGCGCCGTCGGGCGAGGTAACCACGACCCTGGGAGCGTCGTAGCAAGCACCGTCGCAACCTGTTGTGACAATGTAGGAGGAGTCGGGAACCTGACTTGCGAGCGCCTTGGCCACCTGATCTGCCCCAACAGCTGCGGAGCAGTGGCCGACCTGTACGACGATGCGGGTCATATCGCTGTGTGCCGCCGCGCGCTGCGTCGCTGATGCCTTGAGGGAGTCTAGTGCACGCTGTGCATGAGAGGTCATATCGAAGTCGCCTCTCTGGCAATGGCCTTCAGGTCATCTATGGTGGCGCGTCCTATCCAGTCATGGTCCCACTTCGCCACAGGAGCCACCGCGCACATGTAGCCGCACGGCACCTCCTCTACGGCTACGTTGCCATCGTCTGCCGAGTCAAGTTCCTGCTTTGTGCGTTCGAGAAGTTCGAGGCTGCCGTTGGCCCGGCACCCAAGCCCCGTGCATATCTTGATCACATGGCTGGCTGGCTCCGAGGTGCTCAGCTCGGTGTAGCTGGTGGCGGCCCCGTAGACCTCGCTGGATGGTATGCCCAGGTGCCAGCCCGCCACCTCCATCGCCCAGCCGGGCAGGTAGCCGTGTTCGTCTTGAATGTATTGGAGGGCAGGGAGCAGTTGGCTGCGCTCCCTGGGGAATCGCTCGCGTAGGGTGGCGCGCAGCTCATTGCGTTGAGTCCGATCAGCCAATCTAGACCTCCGCCGACGCCGTATGTGTGATGAGAACATCGAGCCCGAGCTCCGCAAGCTTCGCATCGGGGATGTTCCCGTCAGCCGTCCAGCCGCGAGCCTCGTAGTAGGCCGATACCATCATGTCCAGGTCGTTTGCCGATATGCTCGCACCGGCGGCCACTCCATCAGGCAACGCCTCTTCGAGGACCCGCTGGGGGAGCGTATCATCGGCTCGGGTCCATCCCTCGCGCGCATTGAACAGCTTCTTCATGTTGTTGATCCGTTCACCGGCCTGTTGAAGCTGCTCGGAGGACATGGACCAGCCCGTTAGGTCTTCATAGATGTCAGCGGATTCCCCGTAGAAGTCATGGAACGCCT
>CAUZNX010000107.1:0-5546 GCA_963580905.1 Dehalococcoidia bacterium
TCCCGTATCAGGTCGCCAACAAGCTGCTCGAGCTTCGCCCGGGACAGCGCCATAACCAGGTGCTTGGGACCAGAGGCGTCCGCGGTTATGAAGGGCAGGTTGATCTCTGTTTCCATCAGGGTCGACAGCTCGATCTTGGCCCGTTCGGCGGCCTCTCGGAGCCTCTGGAGGGCCATTCGGTCCTCCTTCAGGTCGATCCCCTGGTCCTTCTTGAACTCGTCGGCTATCCAATCGATGATGCGCTGGTCGAAGTCGTCGCCGCCCAGATGGGTGTCGCCATTGGTGGCCATGACCTCAAACACGCCGTCGCCGATCTGCAAGATTGTTATGTCGAAGGTCCCGCCGCCCAGGTCGTAGACCGCGATCTTCTCCTCCGCCTTCTTGTCCAGCCCGTAAGCCAGGGAGGCCGCCGTCGGCTCGTTGATGATGCGCAGCACCTCAAGGCCGGCAATACGACCTGCGTCCTTGGTCGCGTTACGCTGGCTGTCGTTGAAGTAGGCGGGCACCGTGATAACGGCCTGCGTTATCGTCTCACCTAGCTTTGCCTCCGCGTCCTGCTTGAGCTTCTGCAGGATCATCGCCGAGACCTCGGGTGGCGCGTGGTTCTTGGAGCCCATCGTCACGTATGCGTCGCCGTTTGAGTGCTGTGCCACCTTGAATGGCATCAGCTTGGCATCGGCCTGGATGCTCTCCTCTTCGAAGCGCCGCCCCATGAACCGTTTCACCGAGAAGACCGTGTTTTCGGAGTTGGTCACTGCCTGCCGCTTAGCCGTCAGGCCGACGTACCGTTCGTCTGATTTCGGGTTGATAGCTACCACAGACGGAGTCGTGCGCGCGCCCTCCGAGTTCTCGAGGACCCGTGGCTCGCCGGCCTCAATGATGGCCATACACGAGTTCGTGGTTCCAAGGTCGATTCCCAATACCTTTGCCATTGTCGCGATTCCTCCTGGAGATTCTGTCTCGTTTGTTGTCGAAGAATTGGTGATCGTCAGCACGCAGAGCCGACAGAGATCACTCCGCCTCGCCCGACACAGCGTCCGCCACGGTTTCTTGTGGTGGCGACTTGGCCACCACTACCTGGGCGGCCCTCAGCACACGGTCTCGATGTCTGTATCCTTCTCTCACCACATGAACGACCGTGCCCTCTTCTACCTCTGAAGTCTCCTCGTGCATCACGGCCTCGAACTCCCTTGGGTCGAAATTACGACCCAGTGCCTCGATCCTCTTCACACTCTCCGACTCCAACACAGTGTTCAGATTCCTCAGCACGAGAGTCAGCCCTTCGCTCCAGCCAGGCGCCACCGCTTCTTTAGGAATCAGCGCGAGCGCCCGCTCCAGGTCGTCTACCACCGAGAGAGTTCGGAGCAGTATGCCCGTTGTGGCACTGCGCCTGCTCTCCTGTATCTCCTCGGTCACCCGTTTCTTGTAATTGACCAAATCCGCCTGGGCTCGTTGGGCGATAGCGCGGAACTGATCCTTCTCCCTTAGAGCCTCGTCTAACTGCTCCTGCAGTCCATTTTCATCGGGCTCTTCGCCGCCCTCAGAGACAGGCTCCTCCGGCTGAACACTCTCCTCACTCATCAATTGCACTCCTCGCTCCACCGCTCGGCGCGGCGGGCCGTATTATCTTGTGTGAGCATGGAGAAGCTCGAACATCCGGTCTAGGGTTTGGACCGTGAAGCGCCTGAGGTCGTCGTCGCCCACAGCACCCAATTCGGCCCGCGTCTCCAATAGGTTGTTGAACACCTGGAGCACGAGCTGCACCCCCGCCACGTTCAGCCCGAGATCGCCAACCAGGTGCTTGATCAGCCGCAACCTGGCGATGTCTTCCTCGGAGTACAGCCGGAGCATTCCACCGGTACGCGACGGCGTCACCAGGCCCGCTCGCTCGTACTTCCTCAGGGTCTGGGGATGCATCTCCAAAATCCGAGCGGCGACGCTGATGATGTAGACACCGTCAAACCCCGTCGACCCCGTGTCAATGGGACGCGTGCTTCGATTGCTCTGTGCGGACGGATCCTCGTTGACCAGGCTAGCACTCCCTAACCGATACGTGCTACCACCGTTGTATCGTGTGAACCCTGAATTACAGTAGAGGTGTCCCGGAGAGGCCAGTTTCAGCCCCTAATACCGGGTCCACATCACTGATAGGGCTCAGCGGAATAAAGTATAGAGATTGATACGCAGCGTGTCAATAGTGATTACACAGTAGAGCACGCACCGGGCGGTAGAAAAGAACCTTATCGCTGCGAAACGCGTCTAACCTGGCAACACGATAAATTAGTACGGCCGCAACCGAGACGGACGGCCAGGAAGGACGGAGACGATGATATTTTTCAAGGCTTGCCCGAGGTGCAGTGGTGACATGCACGTCAACCGTGACATATACGGTGACTACAAGGAATGCCTCAACTGCGGGAACATGCAGGACTTGGAGAGCCCCGAGGCTCGACACTCCTTCGCAAGCGCCACCACGACCAAGAAGAAAAAGCACAAGGTAGCGTAGCACTGCCAGTTCCGCGCCGCGAAGCAAGAGGGCCGTCCACCAGGATGGCCCTCTTTTTTTTGTCTGCCCGGCGCGGCCTCTTGCCCTGGTCCTTTCTCAGCATAGGGAGAGGATTTCTTGGAGACAACACGTCCCCCTAGCAAAAGCCCCAGCACCTGAAAAGCAGTATGACAGCCACAATCGCGAGTCCGAGCAAATAGATGAGCGATCCAATAAGAACAGCCAGGACACCCATGACTACCCATTCTCGCGTCATCGCCGCGATCAGTAGGTGATCGGCTGTTATCAACGCGACCAGCGACCAGGATAGCAGGGCGGTGATGCTAACAGATAAAGGAGATAAACCGACACCGCTCCACAAACCGACATCGGTCCACAACAAGAGGAATCCAATCAGAAACAGGACGAACCAGGTCGCGATTGAGATCTTAAACTGCGTGCGTCGGTGCAATACCAGATATCCCAGCCCGAAACTGGGAAACAGGTTCCGCAGTCCAGCGCGCAGGTAGCGCCAATTTGTGGGCTCCGCCCGGTGCCGGCTGGGGTTCGAGTCGTACCTATTTAGGTCCGATTTTGCCTCAGCCATACGGCCCAGTTTGCGCAGGGCCTGAGACCTGTTGCGATAGGCTGTCTCGAAATCGGGATTGAGATCGATCGCCTTGCTGAACGCTGCGACAGCACCCTCATAGTCACGGGAACCAAGCAGCCGCACACCCTCATCGTTCTCGGCCACTGCAGGGTCTGTCGTCATGGCAGTTCCTCGTGTGTTGACATGGGCGGAGTCTAATCCAGGCCCTCCAACCAAACTAGTGACATATGCACTAAGTTTTGATGGTTGGTGATAGGTCACCTGGCCAAAGTGTCCGTCGCGGGCCAATCCCTCCTGCTCCGGGTGCGCCGAGCCATGGCTGCTGAAGAAGAGGCGTGGAGAGGAGAATCGCCCCGGCGGCTGCCCTGAGTTCGCCGGAGGGGCGTGAGCGTGTCCCTAACACTCTTGCTTCACCTTTCCCCTCTGGCAAGGGGGTGCAGTGATTGCAGATGACACTGGCATGTCATGCTGAGGAGTGCCCCCGACGAAGCATCTGGGGCTGGGACCGCACACCACTCCATTTTCGATCGAGGTGTTGGCGCTGCCCTACCCAGCCCGCTCGTCTCCCAGGGGTGTGCAGAGGGGCCAAGCCCCAATGCCGGGAGTGTGAGGGTGTCCCTCACAAAAATATATTTATTTTCTTCTTTTTTCTTGGAAAAAGTATCCAATAAGGCCCAACAAATGACCGCACAAAACATGCTCACGAAAATAACATCGGGACGCGTCCTAGACTACAGCCACACCATCGGCCAATACATGGGCGGCATGGACTGGCCAGGCTACTGCCCATTGCCACGGCAGTATCAGCCAACAACACCGTCTACGTGCTAGGCCGAGGCGCAGAGAGCACAGGCGTAGCAGCCCCCATGGAGCCGCGAGCCTTCGGAACCCGCGTCGGCAAATTTTCGATCGGTCCGGTCCCTGGCGACGAAGAACACCGGCTCACGTTCGGATCGTTCGGAAAAGCCCCCGGCCAATTCATGTGGCCGACAGGCATCGCACTGGACGAAGACGTGAGGCAGCTGATATTCGGCCTGTATCCAATCCTCGCCAGGCTGGGTTGGCTACGGCTGCGCCACAGGCCAATGGGTGTCGCTCAAGGGTTGCCGACGGAGGTTCGGACGGTCGCGACGGCGCTGGGCCTGCGCTCCCGCGCATTCGACTGGGTTCCCGGTGTTTTGACCAAAATCGAGGTGAGTGATAACCAACTACGAAACTCGCCACCGCTCCCCGACATCCCCCTCACGGTTCTCTCCGCTCACACTCAATATGAACCCTGGGGAATACCGGCTGCCGAGGCGGACAAATATTGGATGGAGCTGCAAGCAGACCTGGCCAGCCGAGTGCCGAACAGCACGCACATCGTCTCGGAAACAGGCGGCCATGGCCTTCATATCGACGAGCCGGAGTTGGTGATCAACGCCGTCCGGCAGATAGTCGAGACTGTCCGAGCCAAGCGCTGACAGTCTCAGGATAGCCAACTCCCGCCGCCTTGACTGCCATGGCCCTGCCCTATAGCATTGACCTGTTAGTCCCCACTAGGGAGATTCGCTTGGGAACCGCCTGATCGTCCCCGGACGCTGCCGACTCTTGACTACCTAGCCTCCTGCGCTTGCTACCAAGCAGTGGGGGAGGCTAACCTGTGTTAGACACCTCAGACGATTGGCCACAGCAGGCCCGTTTCCTATACCGTGGCGTGTGCGGCCAAACCCAGGAAGGACAATTTCAAATGGCTACCAAACAGGCAGATCAAGAGCTGATCGACCTCCGGTTCCGAATCCGTCACTCCACGGCCCACGTGATGGCCGACGTCGTGACGACCCTATTCCCCGACGCAAAGCTGGCCATTGGGCCGCCCACCGACGACGGCTTCTACTACGACTTCGATATCGCCAACCCCATCACGGACGATGACCTGAAGCGTATCGAAAAAGCGATGAAGCACGTCATCAAGCGCAACCACAAGTTCGAGCTCCAGGAGTACCCCCGCCAGGAAGCCATAGCCAACGCCTCCGACGAGCCGATGAAGCTGGAGATCATCGAAGGCATACCAGGGGACGAGGCGATCACAACCTACAAACACGGCGAGTTCGAAGACCTGTGCCGTGGCCCCCACGTGGAATCGACGGGCAAGATACCCGCCTTCAAGCTGCTGAGCGTCGCAGGCGCATACTGGCGCGGCGACGAAAAGCGCCCCATGCTCCAGCGCATCTATGGCACCGCCTTCGAGTCCAGGGAGGCTCTTGACGAGCATCTCCACAACCTCGAAGAGGCCCGGCGTCGCGACCACCGCCTCCTCGGACGGGAACTCGACCTATTCTCCGTCCATGATGAGACAGGTCCTGGCCTGATCGTCTGGCACCCGAAGGGTTCCAGGATTAGGGGGCTCGTCGAAGACTTCTGGAAGCAAGAGCACTACGCCTGGGGCTACGACCTGGTGTACACGCCCCA
>CAUZNX010000108.1:0-5535 GCA_963580905.1 Dehalococcoidia bacterium
GCCCCACCTAAATACGAACACAAGTGCTATGATGTCCTTGTCAGGAACGGACACCAGCCATCTACTGTCCGTTCGTTAGCTGAATCCGTCGCCCGAACCGGTCCCATTGTGTCTCAAACCTGTACCAATGAGGTCCCATTTGAGACACATTCTGACCCAAAAGGTCCCACTCACCCCTCCCCCTCAACTACGGAGTGGAACAGTATGGGGCACCATAGGACACTCTAACGGGTTTCTGAGGTAAATCTCCCTCTTAGTGCCGAGCCGTCTCGCTGTCCACCAGCTCCACCAGCACTCCGCCCGTGGACTTCGGGTGCAGGAATCCGATCATCCCGGACAGCCCCTCGCGAGGTTCACGGTCGATGAGTCCGACGCCCTCCTTGTCCAGCGCGTCCAGAGTGCCCTGCAGCCCGTCCACCTCGAAGCAGACGTGGTGCAGACCCTCGCCGCGCTTGGCAATGAAACGAGCCACGCCGCCCACGTCGTCAGTAGGCTCAATGAACTCGAGCTGCGAGCCGCCCACGGTCACCAGCGCCGCTCGCACGGCCTGGTCTTCCAGGAACTCTACCTCGACTTCGGGCAGGCCGAAAATCCTGCGGTAGAGTGCCAGGCTCTCGTCGATGTCGCGCACTGCGATTGCGACATGGTTGATGTGCCGTGCGTTGCACGGTGACTTGTCGGGCGCGGTCATGCCTGTCCCTGTTCGTTGAGCACGTTGCGAGCAATAATCATGCGTTGCACCTCCGAAGTTCCTTCATATATTTCCGTTACCTTGGCGTCACGGTACAGCCGTTCCACGGTGGTCGGCGCAAAATAGCCCGTGCCGCCATGAATCTGCATTGCCCGGTCAGCCGACTCCACAGCCACCCGCGACGCGAACAGCTTCGCCATCGATGCCGCGGTGACGAATGGTCTGCCCAGGTCCCTGAGTGTCGCCGCTTGGAGCACCAGCAGCCTCGCCGCCTCAATATCGGTGGCCATGTCCGCGATGGTCCACTGTATGCCCTGGAACTCTGAGAGGTTCTTGCCGAAGGCCTCGCGCTGTTTGGCGTACTGCACTGCAGCCTCGTATGCAGCTTGTGCCAGACCCACGCTCTGGGCAGCGATTCCGATGCGGCTGGAGTTTAAGATATCCATCGTCTCCGCGAAGCCCTCGCGTTCGCCTCCTAGAAGCGCGCTGCCAGGAACGGCGCAGTCCTCGAAGACCAACTCTGCGGTGGACGTGGCGCGCATCCCCATCTTGCCATGCTGGGGGTTGATGGTGAACCCGTCGGCCCCGCGCTCCACAACCAGCGCCGAAACGCCTTTGGAACGGAGGTCACGGTCATGGGTGGCCAAAACCACGAACACCCCGGCCTCCTCTGCGTTGGTCGTGAACAGCTTGCTGCCGTTCAGGACATAGCCGTCCTCATCACCGGTGACCGTCGTGCGCATCGCGGCTGCGTCGCTTCCAGAGCCAGGCTCGGTCAGCGCGAACGCACCAATCGTCTCAGCGGATGCCAGAGACGGCACCCACCGCTGTTTCTGGGCCGGAGTGCCGAAGGTGGAGATGAACTCGGTGCACAGGGACAGGTGGGCGACGAGTATGACGCTGGTGGAGCCGCAGCCTCTTGCGATCTCCTCCGCGACAATAGCGAGGTGGCGAGTCGTGCCCCCACTCCCGCCGTACTCCTCGGCCACGGTGAGGCCAAGGATGCCGAGCTCCGCCAGTCCCCGCACATTGTCCCAGGGGAACTCGCCGCTCTCGTCGTAGCGTGCTGCGTTGGGGGCCAGGACCTGGTCTGCGTAGTCGCGGACCGTGGCCTTTAGCATCGCCTCTTCTTCAGACAAGACGGATTGGGTCATTGAAAACCAAGAAGCAAAGGGGCTCGGCCCCTCTGCGCTCCCCTTGTTTACATTCCGGAGGTGTCTTGCTGCTCTCCAAATAATCCTCGGAAGACGTCGGCTATCTCGCCAACCGTAGCGTAGGCCTCGACACACTCCAGTATCGCCGGCATCGTGTTATCGGGGCCCGAAGCTATGGTCTTGAGCCTATCCAGCGCCGCCTGCGTTACCGAACTGTCGCGCTCACTACGGACCCGCTTCACACGCTCCACCTGCTTGGCCGTCTCTTTGGGGTCGATGGTCTGCAGCTTGCCTATGGGCGGTTCGTCGGTGCGGTACCTGTTTACACCCACCACCACACGGTCTTCCGACTCCACCTCGCGCTGATGCTTGAAGGCGCTCTCGTGGATCTCCCTGGTCTGGTAGCCGGACTCCAGCGCCGACACTGCACCGCCCATGCGGTCGATCTCGCCGATGTACTCGAACGCCGCGGCCTCGAGCCGGTCCGTCAAGTTCTCGACGTAGTAGGAGCCCGCGAGAGGGTCGACCGTTTCGGTCACGCCAGACTCGTGAGCCAGAATCTGTTGTGTACGCAATGAGATCTGGACAGACTCCTCGGTGGGCAGCGACAGCGCTTCGTCGCGGGAGTTGACGTGGAGCGACTGCGTGCCGCCAAGGATCGCCGATAGCGCTTGCACCGTCGTGCGGATCACGTTGTTGTCTGTCTGCTGCGCCGTTAGGGTGACTCCTGCGGTCTGGGTGTGGAATCGTAGCATCCATGAGCGCGGATTCTTCGCCCCGAACCGCTCTCGCATGATCTTGGCCCACATCCGCCTCGCCGCGCGAAACTTGGCGGCCTCCTCGAACAGATTGTTCTGCGCCACAAAGAAGAATGACAGTCGGTTGGCAAAATCGTCCACATCCAGACCCGCCCCAATGGCGGCGTCCACGTACGCGATGGCGTTCGAAAACGTGAAGGCCAACTCCTGGATTGCGGTCGCTCCGGCCTCCCGCATGTGGTAACCGCTGATGCTGATCGTGTTCCACCGCGGGACATGCTCGCGGCAGTATTTGAACACGTCGGTGACCAGTCGCATCGACGGCGCAGGAGGATAGATGTGCGTCCCTCTTGCGATGTACTCCTTGAGGATGTCGTTTTGGATGGTGCCGTTGAGCACCTTCGGGTCGACACCCTGTTTCTTCGCCACGGCAATGTACAGCGCAAGCAGGATCGACGCTGTTGAGTTGATGGTCATGGACGTGCTGACCTTGTCCAACGGGATGCCGTCGAACAGGGTCTCCATGTCTAGCAGACTGCTGATCGGCACTCCGGCCCGGCCTACCTCGCCCGTGGCAAGGGGGTGGTCAGAGTCGTAGCCGGTCTGCGTCGGCAGGTCGAAGGCGACGCTTAGACCCGTCTGTCCTTCGTCGAGCAGGTACCGGTAGCGCCTGTTGGACTCCTCGGGGGAGGCGTAGCCGGAGTACTGGCGCATCGTCCAGAGTCGGCCACGGTACATGTTGGGCTGCACGCCGCGGGTGTAGGGGTACTCGCCGGGGTAGCCGACTTGCTCTTCGTAGTCGAACTCGGCCAGGTCACCCGGGTCGTAGGTCGTGTCGATCTCGAGACCGGAGTCCGACTCGAATGTCTCTTTCCGCTCCCCGAAGCGCTTCTTCGCTGGCCCCAGGGTCTTTTCTGACCATTCGTCCTTGTTGTCGCTGCTCATCGTCTGCCTGCCTTAACCATCCGTAATCCTGACATCGATTCCCAACTTCCTACCGAGGGCCGTCAGGTATCGATCGACGCCGGATCCGTGTCCGACGATGTACTTGTTGAGGAACCTGAACAGCGAGTTGTTGATTTCGCCCGTTTCTGTGATCGTGATGGAAGTCACCTCGCCGAACTCGCCAATCTCCAACGACCAGTCTCCACTGTAGTTGAGCTCTTCGTCGGAAATGCGCCTCACCAAACGGTGGTGGGGCGTGGACTCGACGGTCTCCAGCGTAGTGGTTTGGCCGCGATTATCGGTCTCAAGCCACACGTCACGTGCGCCTCGGGGCGGCAGCCGTTCGGCGGACCTCAGATCGGAACGCCATTCGGGCTGGGCCGACAGGTCGGACACGATCAGCCAGATCTCTGCGGGAGAGCGGTTGTATTGGGCCGTCCGCGTTATGGTATGGGCTACCGGTAGCCTCTTGGCTATGGTTCGCACCACCAATCCGAAACCGGCCAGCAGCGCAACGCCAAACACAATCCAGATCAAGTTGTATCCTCCACTTGAAACGCCAGTGTCGATCCAGTAACCCGATTATATCGTAGTCGGCCCGCACGTTGCGGTGTAGGTGGGGCTCGTTTCCCACGTGGGCCCTATTTGACACCCTCGTAGGCCACCAATAGAATGAACACCAGTTCTGAACATCGTTCAATGGCAGTGATTCGGGAGCGAAAGTGGAAGAACGAATCGTCTCCGGAACCCAGCAAGAAAACGACTACTCAGAAGACACGAGCCTGCGCCCTCGCCGATTGACCGAATACATCGGACAGGAGCGGCTCAAGGCCAACCTGGAGATAGCCATCGCGGCAGCTCGGCTTCGTGGAGAGCCGCTGGACCACACCCTGCTCCATGGCCCACCAGGCCTCGGCAAGACCACCCTAGCGAACATCATCGCCAACGAGATGGACGCCAAGATCAAGGTAACCTCTGGTCCGGCTATCGAGCGTCCGGCTGACATGGTGTCGATGCTGACGCGGCTTGAGGCCGGAGAGGTCCTGTTTATCGACGAGGTCCACCGGCTTCCACGTGTGGTGGAAGAGGTCCTTTACGGCGCGATGGAAGACTTCCTGGTCTCCTGGGTCATCGATAAGGGGCTCAAGGCCAGAAGCATGAACCTGAGCGTCAAGCGCTTCACCCTGATTGGCGCTACGACCCGGTACGGCATGGTCAGTTCTCCGATGCGGGACAGGTTCGGTTCCGTACACCGCCTCGACTTCTACAGCGAAGATGCCATGCGCTCCATTGTGGAGCGCTCGGCCCGCATCCTGGATGTGACCAGCGACGATGAAGGCGTGGCCGAGATCTCCCGGCGCTCCAGGGGCACACCCAGGGTGGGCAACAGGCTGCTCAGACGAGTGCGTGACTATGCCCAGGTGAAGGCCGAGGGCACCATCACCGGCGATGTCGCCCGCGACGCCCTGGAACGGCTAGAGGTCGACGCCCTGGGCCTGGACGACACCGACCACCTGGTGCTGCGGTCCATCATCGAAAAATTCGCAGGGGGCCCGGTGGGTATCGAAACGCTCGCCGCTGCCATAAGCGAAGAGGCCGACACCATCATGGACGTCTACGAGCCCTTCCTACTGCAGAAGGGCTTTCTGGATCGCACCCGCCGAGGCCGCGTGGCCACCCGCCGAGCCTACGAACACCTGGGCTTTGAGTACCCCGAAGAGGCCCGCCGCCAGGCATCGCTCTTTTAGGGTGCTGCGCACGCTTAGGGGGGCGGGGCTTGGGGCTACAACTCGCAACCAGCGCAAGCGTTGTCATGCTGAGGGCCACGCTCTCCCGCTCCCTGAACGCTAGATCCCGGCTTCCCAGACCCTTCGCATTCGCTCAGGATGTCACGACCTAGTCCGTTGGCAGAAACGTGCCCTGCAGTTGCTCCCGGTAGGCTTTCTTGCTGCCGAGGGAGCTCGCAGTGGCCACCGTGCCGTCGCCC
>CAUZNX010000109.1:0-5466 GCA_963580905.1 Dehalococcoidia bacterium
CGCCAGGCATGCCCCCGTGACCACCATCTACGGCGGCACCACCGAGATCAACCGCAACAACGTGGCTGAACGCCACCTCGGGCTACCTCGGGACCGCTGAACCCATTCGCCCGTGATCTGATGGTGACGCGAAACCCCAACACCCCCGGGATAAAACACTTTCTGAAAGTTCCGTAGCGGCCCTTAGCCGGTCTTAGATCTAGAGGCTGACCTTTGATCGGCCTACGGCAAGGTAGACACCGCCAAGAACAGCAGGGAGAGCGAAGAGCAATGCGGCAAGTTGTGGCCCGCCTGTGCTGGCAAGCAGCCCAGAGGTCAGACTTGAGATAGGGCGCACCCCCATAAAGGCGATACCCCAAAGCGCCATAACCCGACCGCGGTGTTGATCGGCCACTAAGACATGAGTTGCAGTAGTGGCAAGCATCACGGCTCCGAGCCAACCGAAGCCAGCGATTCCCAGACCAGCCAGTCCGAGCACTGGACCCTCTGAAAAGCCAAATATAAGCATCCCGACGCCCTCAACGATAAGCATCGATGAGACCAGGCTGACACTCGGTATTTCCACATTCGAAACTGCAAGCGCGCCAGCAACAGCACCAATCCCAAAGACCCCGATCATCCAGCCGCTAAAGGTGTCCTCAAATCCATATATACGGGTGGCGAACTCGGGGCCAATTGTGTTGATCGGATCAGCCGTCACTGATGCAAGGGCCACGACAACTAGAAAGC
Organism: Dehalococcoidia bacterium; assembly: GCA_963580905.1. GTDB lineage: Bacteria > Chloroflexota > Dehalococcoidia > Lucifugimonadales > CAJWER01 > CAJWER01. Next base: position 730 of record CAUZNX010000109.1, read on the forward strand.
CGAGGAGACGACTGTCTTGTCTCACCATCAGCACTGTGTCTCGAAGCTTTCGGGATTCGACGACATTGTCGGCCGATTTCTGTGGCCGTATAACAAGGAGCACTATCACGAAGACCAAGAAGGAAACTGCATTGAGGAGGAACGCCCAGGCAAAGCCAAGAGTGACGACAACCGCTGCACCGAGTACCGGACCAATCGCGCGTGCCAAGTTGAAACTAACGGCATTCAGTGAGAGCGCCCTAGAGAGGTGGCTGACGGGAACCAATGCCGGTACGAGGGACTGCAACGCGGGTACTGAGAATGCCGTCGCTGCTCCCATCAAGAGAGCGGCACAGATGACAAAGTTGGCATTCTCAGCACCGGCTACCACAACTACCCAGAGAGCCAAAGAAACAGAGAACGCGGCGAATTGTGTCACTAACAGAAGTCGACGTCGGTCATGGCGATCAGCCATCGGACCCGCCCACGGAGCAAGTACCAGAAGGCCAATGAACATCGAAAAGTTGACCACCCCAACCAGGAAGGTGGATCCGGTCAGCCGGTAAACCAGCACCGATTGGGCGATGTTCTGGAACCAGGTCCCAATATTCGAGATACTGGCGCCAAAGACATATGGGCCGAACGTTCGATTCTTGAGAACACCGAGAAGACTAGGGGGACGGCATGTAATCTCATCGTCCATGCCCCGAACCGCACTCAGCGAAAAGCCGGTAAAACGTGCCTGCCAAGGAGTTCAATCGACGAGAACCACCGCTCGTAGGTAAGGCGAAGATCAAACACCAGGTGTTCAACTCCGACATCTTGGAACCGCTTCACCTGTTCGATGACCTCGTCGGGATCTCCGGCGATAAGAGAACCCTCTATGTCCTCAACCGTCGCGAATTCTCCGGATGGTGGTTTTACCCACCACTTGCCACGCTTATTGGCCCAAGCAAGCAGCCCATCAATATTTAGGCCATCAAATGCCATTTCGTGGCTAGCGGCGATGGAGGTCGGTGGAATAACAGCAACCGTTGGCATCGCGCGCCCATTTTCGGCGGTGAGTCCAAGCATGGTTTCAACTCGCTTCTCGATCGTCAACAGAGTCGTTCGACCGGGCATCCACCCGTCCGCATACTCAGCAGCAAGGCGAGCAGACCGGGGAGTAGCGCCGCAGTACCAGAAAGGAATAGGTCCAGGCGGCTTCGGATCAATAGAGATGTTCTCAAAGGAGTAGACATCGTCGCTGTAGGAGACTCCGTCCTCAGTAAAGAGTCGCTGCAGGATCTCTGCGTTCGAGCGAACGAGTTCCACTCGGTCTAGGTCACCCATGCCAACTAGTTCGAATTCATGGTCGAAAGTTCCTGCACCGAAACCAAGAATCATCCGATCACCAACCAGTCTGGTAATCGTGGCGATGCTGATTGCAAGGTGCACAGGGTGTCGGAATGGGACCAAGGAACCCGTCCCCAGCGAGATCTTCTCGGTTACAGCACCTATCGCAGTCAGGGTCGTAAGTGCCTCAAAGAAGGTGTTGTTTGCTGCCTCCATCTCAGAGTGTGGTTCGAAAACAAGGTGGTCCCTAACCCAAAGAGAATCGAAACCGAAACTCTCTGAAAGAACAGCTCCGTCCAACAATGCGCGACGATTGGCATGCTCGCCGAAATGTGGCATCAACAGCCCAAACTTCATAGCCATCTCCTCTCGATTCTCTCTTGTCTCAGATCGCTGGTCGAGCCAGTCGACCCCAGCCAGGTTCGCCTACTACCACTCCGTCCACGTAGACATCTCTTCCTCTGACCATGGTGCGGTGGACTCGGCCGCGGGTAACTCGACCGTCGTAAGCGGTCCAACCGCACTTCGACAGAACGCCATCGGCAGAATGCCTCGTCTGGTCATTGGGATCGAAGATCATGATATCTGCATCATATCCAGGCTTCAGAAATCCCTTTTCAGCCAACTTGAACTCGGTCGCCGGCTCCTCAGCGACCACCTCAGCGACCCTCGTAAGTGAAATCTTTCCGTTCATTGACTCGTCGAGGAGCAACGAATACTGCTCCTGGATACCCGGAGTCCCCGTATGGCAAGCCCAACAGTCCTCCCACCCAACCTCCTTCTCTTCGCGAGTATGTGGCGCGTGATCCGATGAGAGCATGTTGATCGTGCCGTCATTAAGGGCCTCCCAGACAGCTTCTCGGTGGTGGTCCGGGACCCAGTAGGAAAGTGCGTAGGGACCAAGCTTTTCAATGTCAGACCATCGAGAGAGAAAAAGCGCCCAATGGTTTACCTCGCAACTCACCTTGACACCCCGTTCGCGAGCTCGGCGAACAAGGTCGATCGAACCTTCGGTTTGCATATGCACGATGTGAAGTTTTGTGTCCGTCGCCTCGGCCATCTGTAGTAGAACGGCAATGGCAGAGTCCCAGATGAGGCCGTTGTGGGTCGCCAGCGTCTGCGCGTAGGCAGCAGGGCTGCGGTCACCACGCTCCCAATGGGATTGTTCAATCGTGTCCATTATCGCTTGGTCATGGGGATGGACCATGAACGGACGTCCGGTCGGACGGATCGCTTCAAACATTCGGAGCAATTGACCGTGGTCGCGAATACCAGTTCCGCTGGGGTGTGGGTAGTCCCGGCCTGTGTCGGTAACCATGTAGATCTTGTAAGCGGCCACTCCAGCCTCGGCCATAGACTCGACCTCAGCAAGTTCACTCGGGACCGGGTTGTGGTTCCAGTCCACGACGCTCTTGGTGTCGTAGAGATCAAACAACTCGTCAAGTATCTGACGAGTCTTGGTAACTGGATTCAGGTTGGGCATGCCAAAAACAGTCGTTACTCCGCCGGCTGCAGCAGCCTGGGTGCAGGTAGTGATGTCCTCCTTATGTACATAACCCGGCTCGCGCAGATGGACATGGACGTCGATCATCCCTGGGAGTACCCACTTACCTGTTGCGTCTATTCGCTCAACGCTCTCGTGGAGCGGAACAGACCCCGGCGCGGCAATTGCGACGATCTTTTCTCCAGCGATGAGGAGATCGCCCTTAACCACACCAGTGCCAGCGACCAGATCCCCATTTTCAATAACCCGGTCAATCCGGGCGATGTTACTCGCCAACTGTTGCCTCCTTAATAACTAATGCATCTGTCTCAGTCGAGACAGCCGATTTCACCCGTACCGCTCCGCCGTCAAAGTGGCTGGCGTACCAATCGACGATTAGGGGGATTACATAGTTGCCGTACTGCTTGTATGCCGCATAGTGGGTGGTGTGGCTTTGCATCACAAGCTTCTTGGGTGCCCTCGCTCTTTCGTATAGCGAAACCGCATGGTCAGTAGGTGTCGTCGCATCATTTTCGACGCCGATGACCATCAACCCCCCCGGAGCAATCTGGTCAACGACGTCGATCGGGCGATAATGCATGATTGCCTCGGCGCAACGGAGTGGAACCAAAGAGGGGATCTTGTCGTCCACATCAGCTTTGACTTTCGTTGCGCGCCGTTCCGGTGTCGGCACCATGATTTCCTCTCGCGGATGGACCATCTCACCGCTGCCGCTAAGCACCCTCTGGCGGCGATCTGTCTCAAGACGAGCCAGAAACTCCTGCCATTCGTATTCCCGTCTCATTCGATGGAGCCAGTCCTCCCCATCAGCAACTGGAACCTGAGACACCGCAACACGGATTCTCGTGTCAAGTGCTGCAAGAAGTACGGCATTTCCTCCCCCAGTTCCCCCACTCCCAAATACGCCTAGGTTGTCCAAATCAATGTCATCCCGGGTAGTCATATATGTCACCGCATTGATGAGATCCTCAAGTTGTAGTTGGGGTAGCAGAAGTCCACTATCTCCCTCGCTCTCACCAAAGCCTCGGTAGTCAAAGATAAGTACCGAATAGCCAGCCGCCGTAAGCGCTTCGTGGTAGGGCAGGTACAACTGAGCATCTTTCAGGCCCAACCAGCCAGGTCCTTGGACAATCCCCGGGCCGGGAACTGGCAGATCGTCTGGCTGGCGTAAAATCCCCGCCAGAACAGAGCCCTCGCTGTAGAACGAAACTCTCGTCTCCCTCATGCCGTCTCCTTCTTCCCTTTACCATCCGGTGGACCGGGTGGTGTCGCGTCCTTCAGAACTACCCCGTTGTGCAGTAGCCGGTTATATATCGGAACTGCCCGACTCAGAAGGCCGTAGACGGGGCATCTGCTATTGGCCTCTCCGGCCATCGCTTCCACATCCTTGGACGGAGATGGAGAATCAACCAATGCGGTCACCAGAAACCACTGCGGATGGGTCGGGATCTCATCGATCAAGTGTTCCCCGCGCATGTCCATGAAGGTTTCGACGTTGATCTCTAGGGCCACAACCTCACAACCGACAATAGCGGCGCCCTTCGCATACCAGACCTGCTGGCAGAAAGCGAGCGAACTCAACAGATAGCGAAGTGGGCTTGGGGCCTCGCCCCGACCTCCGCGTCCCTCCGACTCATCGCAACGGAACTCAAACTCGCTCCCATACTGCGTGAACACCGAAACGGCTCGTACATCCTCAACCAGACTCGTAGCGACTCGTGGCGTGACAAAGCCAGTTGACGGGTCTCTAGCGAGCAACTCGGCTAAGCCGTCGAGATTCCCCTTCAACCGGGTGGTGTCGATGATCCCCATATCCTCTTCCAGCTTCCGTCGTCGCCACAGATTTCGACTCGCTTCAATACCGCTGTACTACCAGCTATCTCAAAAGCAATGGATGTGGGTGCTGGTCGGGTGGCGGG
>CAUZNX010000110.1:0-5465 GCA_963580905.1 Dehalococcoidia bacterium
CCCTTGCTGGAGTCTGAGTGGAATATGCAGTTGATGTTGGCGCGGTCGACGCCAGCGGCGTCCATGATCTCGACGTACCTTTTGGGGTCGTCGAAGACAGCCGTGTTGCCCCAGCGGCCCGAATGCGTGTGGAAGTCGATTACTGGTGTTTCCATGTTGCTACTCCAGGCCCAGGAGCCGGTCGAGATTGCCTGCGCAGATGGCCGCCAGGTTGTTGTCGGAGAGATCATTGCGGTGCAGGTTGTAGAGCTGATTTCCCATGGACGAGTCAGGGAATCGGGAGCCGAACAGTATGCGCTCTGCGCCTATCGCACCCATCAGCCGCTGCACGCCGTCCGCGATGACCCACCGTGACACCTCTACTGACGTGTTTGAGACGCTTTTCAGGAACGGAATCGCCCAGGGGACCTGGCTATAGTGGGTTTCGGTCAACACTATCGACAGTCCGGGGTGGCCGGCGGCGATATCGTGGAGCGTGACCGGATCGGTTTCGGCCACTGGGATCCAGAGCGGAATGCCTTCCGACTCCATCCACTCCAGCCAGGAGCCTACTACCCAGTCTCTGAGAGGGTACTTGTGCTCGTCGGGATGGAACCTGATGGATCGGACGCCCAGGCTCTCCACCTGGGCTGCGAAGGTGTCCAGGTCTTCAACAGCGGGGTTGGCGACGAGCTGCGGTACGAGCCGAGGCTGTCCCTTGATCATATCAAGGAGCTGCTCGTTGCCCTCGACCGTGTCGAAGTGGGCTGCGTACGGGGAGTACACCACGGCCCGTTCTATTCCGGATCCATCCATGGCCTCAATGAGGCCTTCGGTCGTGGACACGACCACGCGGCGATCATGGCGTCTGCCAAGGGCCACGTTGGCGTCGAATGTTGGGACGGCGGACTTGAAGTTCAGGTCTACGTTTCCCATGGATTTCGGGAACTCCTCTCCGTGATTGTGGGCGGGTTTCGTTGCGAAGATGAGTCTAGCAGTCGATAGGCCATTCTTCAACCCATCCTAGTTGGGATGTAAATCAGCCAAATCTACTTTGATTTCGGCGCTCAGCGCCGGGTCGGCGCAGTATCCAGAGTGCGCCAGCCACGACGACCACCAGCGCGATGTAGAACGGTGTAAGGGTCTGCCAATCTGTGACGGTTACCACGGGGGGTACGATGGGCTGCCCATCAGCGGTCACCGCGACGGATGATGCCATCAAGGCGCTCATCTGAAGCCCTGTCCAGGTGCCGACGCCGAGTCCGACCACTGCAACGGCCAGGTGCTCGATCGCCAGTAGCCAGCCTAGCTGCGACCCGGTGAACCCGGCTGATCTAAGTACGCCTGACTCCTGGTGACCATCGTCGGTCGATGACAGTAGATAGGTTCCGTAGCCTAGTCCGCCAGCGAGGATCGCCACCGCTATTGATACCCAGACCAGAATGCGCCAACCGGCGCCTCCGAGCGGATCCGACCGCATGAAGTCGAGTTCAGACTGGTATCCCTGGGTTTGCCAGGCGGGTCCAGCCAGCTTTTGTGCTGCGGTCAGTACCTTGTCTTCGCCCCTGGGTTCGCTGGCCAGGAACAGTTCGTTGGGACGCACCCTGGGCGATAAATATGTAAGCACATCGAGATGGGCGAGCAACGAGTCCAGGTCTGCAATGAGGAATCCGTTGCCATCGGGACTAACCGTCGGGAAGTATTCGGCTGTGGCCGCGATTTTGAATCGCACGAGACGGGATTTGATCTCCGCGACGAAGGTCTGGCCGACGGACGCGCCGTTTTTTTTCGCGAAGGTTGTGCTGACGATCAGAGGAACGGGGCCACCTGTCGGGCTGCGCTGAAATCCCCTGATGAGGCGGTTCCTTGTGTCGCCGAAGGTGAATAGGCCGGAGCGCTTGCCCGCGTAGACCTCCTCCTCCGATGCCACGATCTGATCCGGGTCCTGCGGGTCCGTGACGATTGGTGACCACCCGGCCACATCCTCGAAGTCCTCGAATACGAGTACTTCGCCTGAACCGGTAATGACTACATGGAGGTCGTCCAAGAAGACATGCCCCGGAGTACCGTTTACCAAGTCTGCGAATTCGGAAAGGTTACCTTGATTACCGGCGGGCTCGAATACCTCGATTGCTGAGAGATGGAGCGGCATTTCCAGGCCTGAGGGGAGGTCGACGCTGAGCCGAGACCATTCCAAGGTCTCGATTATTCCAAGATCTATGGTGTGTGTGTCACCGGTCGCATCTTCGACCATGAGCCATATCGCGAGGCCAGACGAAGCTACTGCGGGTTTGACCCATGCGCCTATGGACGCTGCCCTGCCCGGGATAGGTATTTGGGTCGCCGGGGCAGGGGCTCTGATTGCTGACATAAGTTCCAGCAATGAGCGACTGGCCAGATCATCTCGATACCACGCGACCCTCGAAAAGGTGCCGGAATCCACGCCCAACAAGGTGACGTCGGTTTCATCTATTCTGGCCGTTTCACGTAGGGCCGGGGAGATCAGAGCGAGTTCTGGGATCTCTGAAAGAGGCCCAATTATTGAGTCTACGTCCGTGCCCAGGTCCGGATCGGACAGCCGGATGTCGGTGGCAATCTCATAGTGGATGCTGTCTTCCTGGCCCCGGTCGAGGGTGGCACCGATGGTGGTGGAAGACGTCGCCAGCCCTGTCGCCAGAATCAAGAGCATTATCAGCCATGTGTAGCGGAGCGGGTCTCGAGCCATGCGCCATAAGACGAGCACCAGCCACACCGGAGTGAACCTTCTGGATAGCGCCAACAACCGGAAGGCCAGCTGGGCGGGTACCAGCGCCATGAAGGCAATGACGGCGACGAGTTGCACCCCTTCAGGGTCGGGGGGACGCAGCATGAAATATCCGCCGGTGGCCGCGAGTTGCGCCAGCTCGAGATTTGCAATCCACGAAGCTCGCTGAACCCGCGTAGTCGCCCAGTATAATGCCCCGACGCCTAGGATCAGGGCTACCGGTGGAGCCCACTCCGAGACCGGCACGTCCGCAGTCATGGTCACGGCGGCGGCGGCCGGTATGGTGGCGGCCGCGAAAAGATGGATCAGGGCGGGGGATTCTCCCCCGACAAAGCGGACCACCATGGGGAAAAACCGGACAAACATGAGCGAAACGACTACCAGCAGCAGCACTGGCGCTACCAGGAGCGCTTCGTTGACCTGCACGTCTTTGAAAAGGCCGCCAGACACGACTCGTCCGCGCGCCTGCAGTTCCCAAAATACCAGCCCGCCCATGACTACAAGCCCGAAGTCCATGTAGTAGCGATGGAACAGGGATGCGCCCGGTGGCCGAGAAGACCATAGTCTGCTGGTTATGGGGCCTCCGCGTGTGCTCCCCCAGGTGTAGGCAAGCAGCAACGCCAAGAGGACTAGTCCTGCGATTGCCGACGCCACGAACGGTGCCGGAGATAGCGACACGGGCAGGTTTGCGCCACCGGTGATACTTGTGAATGAGGGCAGCCGGCCTGTCAGAGACACTGCCCCCATAGCCAAAATGACGCCCACGGCCGACGCAGCCAGGGTCAGCCCTACTGCCTCCGGACCGTAGAAACTCAGCAACCGACGACTCTGCGCTCCTCGAGCCTTGTACAGAGTGATCTCTTTTTGTCTGCGTCTTACTACGAATGAGAAGCTGATAGACAGATATACAAGCACAGTGGCGACTATTGTGGTCAACGACAGTAGGACAGGGAGCCTGGAGAAAAAGCCCCGAAGGCGCAGATCGTTGATCAGATCGTTCATGACGCCGATGGGTATGCTGGTGCCTGGGATTTCCCTGCCAATCTGTTCCCGGAAATCGGTCAGGCCCTGTTGAAGGTCCACGACCGACCAGTCCTTGATGCTCTCGTGCTCAGCCATCAGGAACCAGAAGGGGTCCACGAGCGAGCCCTGGAAGCTACCGGATACCGCGTCGATCAGTGCCTCTCTGTCCACGAACACGGCAAGCGGCTTACCCGTATCAACTTCCAGGCCACGTTCGGGTTCCTCCAGTGGAGGACCGGGGTCGAGGAATAGCTTTGGGAGTCTCCAGTACTCGGAGGTCGCATCGTCAGCCTCGAACACTCCGACGATGCGTGCGAATACGCGGACGGGGCTAGCTGTTGACGGGGCAAAGGACACAAGATCGCCAATGCGCGTCTCGAACCTGATGGCGGTCTGGGTGCTGACTACGGCCTCGATCTCCGGTCCGGCTGCTCCGGGTACGATGGCGTCTCCGGCGGGGCCTCCCTGCGTGAACGTAGAGTGCTCCGATACGTCCCCAAGGTACTGCAAGTAGCCACGAGAGAGCGGTCGAGATGGGGACCAAGCCAAGTAGAGGGGTGACTTGAAGTATTGAACGCTGCTCGATACGGCGCCGCCCAAATGCGTGTCTGACGCATCGGTGATCGCTCGTCCCGCCTCGTCGAGCGACTCGTGGTTAAGAGGCACGTCTATCCCGAACACGTTGATGTTCAGGTAGGGGCTTTCGAGTCGATCGAGGGCGACGGAAAAGGCGAGTCGATCGAGCGCGCGCAGGTATACGGGGGCCGCAGCCACGAGACTTGTGGCCAGCAGCATCCCCAAAAAGACCCCTAGCAGGACCATCCAGTCCCGCCTAAGACGCTTGAGGAGCAACTATCACCTGCGAGGCTTCATGCCGAACCGTACTGTAGTGCGGCACAAGAAAACCATGTTGCGTTCAGGCATGTCATGGTAACAGCTACACCGGCACCTGCCCATGCCTCTTGGGCTTGATTTGAGTGGCGTCTGTAACCTTGACTGCCACGCGAATGACTGGGTATCATCGGTTACTCGGACTACGAACCCATTTCAGGAGTGGATGCCATGACCATCGAATTGGATCTGATGGGCCACCTGATGCGCAGGGCCGGCTTTGGAGCTACTCGCGACGAGTTAGAACAGCATGTCGCTAAGGGCTACGACGCCACCGTCGAAGATCTGCTGACCATCGACGGCCAAGAGGGGATAGTCGACGACCTGCTGTACCGGTACCTTCCAGATCATCAAGGAGGGATGGGAATGGCCGGTGCGCCGGGCAACCTGCTATTCAGGATGATCAACACCCGCGGGCCACTCCGAGAAAAGATCGGACTGTTTTGGCACTCGGTCTTCGCGACCGGCTACCCGAAGGTCACGCAGGGCAGGGTGCTGCTGGATCAGATTGCGATGTTCCGAGAGCATGGCATGGGGAGCTTTCGCGACCTGCTGGTTCGGCTGTCGATGGACCCAGCCATGATCATGTGGCTGGATAACGACGAGAACCACGCTGGGGCCATAAACGAAAATTACGGGCGAGAGCTGCTGGAGCTGTTCTCGATGGGCGTCGGTAACTATTCTGAGCAGGACATCAAGGAATGCGCCCGGGCGTTCACCGGCTGGACCGTTGCAAACACGAAATACATGAAGACCATGGTCGAGCGCGATTCGCTCTGGCCCTACGGCAGGGTTTCGTTTCGGTTCG
>CAUZNX010000111.1:0-5453 GCA_963580905.1 Dehalococcoidia bacterium
TCGTTCAGCCGCTCGGCCTCTTGCTTGGCCCTTTCCAGGGCTGCGGCTGCTCGTGGCGAGACAAAGATCTGGTTGGACTGGTATTCAACCTTTGGTCCCTGCTCCAGCAGTTCATTTAGGCGGTCTCTCATTTTGGTTACAGAGACCTCCAGTTTTCGCAGGATCTCGGCGGGCACCCCTTCTTCACGCTCCAGGAGCGCGAATAGCATGTGTTCCACGTCCCACTGGGCGTGGCTATAGCGCCGCATGATCTCTTGGGACCTGCCTATGACCTCCTGGGCCTGCTCTGTGAAGTCGTCGGGTTTTAAAACCATGTCGATCACCTGTTGTTCTCGTATTGCGATCCGTACGCCTATTTGATGCAACCAACGTCAAATCGGCTCATATTGCATGCGTCAACCATATCTCTCTGTAAGTGATTAGCCAAGCAAACTTTAGTCTATGCGTATCAAGTCAAATGAGCAACTATCCTCGTATGGCACGCCAAGGCATCACGGACATCGGGGCGAAATTGCATGGCTTTACTATTGCCCCGGCGATATGCGGCGGATACAATATCCGCCAAATCGGTACGACCATCGTTGCCACCTCGTCGAGACCACTTTCAGAGTGCTAATTTCAGCAGGAGAGATGCCATGGCCGACAACAATGATGTAGCGCTCATGTCCCACCTTATTAGGCGCGCCGGATTTGGGGCGACCCGGGATGAGATTGAAGCCCTTGTCGCTCAAGGGTACGAGGCAACGGTCGACCAACTCTTGGACTCCGATTCGCAGCCTGACATCGACGAGGCGCTACTGTTCCGATACCACCCCATGGCGGAGATGATATACACGCTCCCCCACGCGCAGATGAACTGGCTGTACCGCATGGTCAACACCGGGCGGCCGCTCCGCGAGAAGATGGCCCTGTTCTGGCACCACGTATTCGCCACCGGCAACGACAAGGTCACGGACGCGTTTGCTATGCACTCGCAGATTTCTATGTTCCGGGAGCACGGTATGGGTAACTACCGTGACCTCCTGGTACGCCTGGCCAAGAACCCGGCGATGATCTACTGGCTGGACAACCAGGACAACCACAAGCGTGCCCCGAATGAGAACTGGGGCAGGGAGCTCCTGGAGCTGTTCGCGCTGGGCGTCGGCAATTACACCGAGAAGGACGTGTTTGAGTGCGCACGGGCGTTCACCGGCTGGACCTTCACCGGCAAGGCAAGCGGCATTCAGCTTGGCCCGATTCCGTGGAAATTCGACTACAGGGGAGAAGACCACGACGAGGGGGAAAAGACGTTCCTCGGCGAAACGGGCAATTTCAACGGCGAAGACATCGTGGAGATCGTGGTCCGCCAGCCAGCTTGCCCTGCGTTCATTACCCGACACCTGTATAACTTCTTCGTAGCGGACGAGCCAGAGGTCCCGAAGTGGCCGAATGATCCGCCGCTCGATCCAGACGCTATCGCTCAACTATCGGAGGTCTTTGTAGAGTCTAACTACGAGATTACTCCGGTGCTCAAGGCCCTATTCAACTCCGATTTCTTCAAGGAGTCGGCCTACCGCAAGGTCCGCAGCCCGGCTGAGACCGTGGTAGGCACGCTCAAGGTTACCGGGGATCTGTCCGATCCCGACCCAAGATGGGGGGACATGGCTGAGAAGCCGGGCTCCATGGGCCAGGATCTGATGAACCCGCCCAGCGTAGAGGGGTGGCACACAGGCCGCGAGTGGATCAACAGTGGCGCTCTGATCAACCGGGTGAACTTCGCAGCGGACCGCCTCGGAAACCCTGACCTTCCCGGTGTGGCCGCGATCACACGCAGGGTGGGCTCCAACGGTCCGACGATGTCTGCGGCGGAGCTGGTGGACCGCTGCCTCGACGAAATGGGCCCGATGACGGTCGATGCGGAGACGCACGGTGAACTGGTGGAGCGCGTGAGTGCGGGCGGTCCAATCACCAGGAATCCCGGGGACGAGGACCGCCAATTCTCACAGAGAGTCTGCGATTTATTGGCGATGATAGCCGGAACCAAGGAATTCTTGTTTACCTAGGCCTGCACGGCACAACTGACTGGCGACTTGGCAAGAAGGCAAGGCAGCCCCCTGGCGGGTTAAGGAGAAAAGACATGGCAACTGCGCAGAAGGACCCGGTACTGGTAGTCCTGCAGCTCAACGGCGGCAACGACTATATGAACACTGTGGTGCCATTCAACGACCCGCACTACTACGACAATAGGCCCAAGCTGGGGGTCGACGAAGGCAACGTGCTAAAGCTGAACGACGAGGTCGGCCTACACCCCACAATGGGGCCACTACGCGACATGTACAAGGATGGGGACATGGCCATCCTAAACGGCATCGGGTGGGCCGGCTCGAATCGTTCCCACTTCCGGTGCATGGATATCTGGCACACAGCCGAGCCCGACTATTTCGCTACTGAGGGATGGTTGGGCAAGGCGACCCGCCAGCTCGACCCCCATGGCGAAAACCCGGTCACGACGGTCAACATCGGACACGGCCTTCCGAGGGCGTTGGTCGCCGATGGCGTGTCAGTCGCCTCCGTGGCGGACATCGGCGCCTACGGGCTGTTGACGGCGGTAGAAGAGGCGCAGCGGCGACAGCGCATGCTGGACCACTTTGCCAAGATGTATGCCCCGGTGTCGGGCCGAGGCGCGGTCGTGGACTACGTCGCCCAGACCGGCATGGACGCCCTCAACGGGGCGGACATGATCAAGCTGGCACCGAAGCGGTACGAGTCGCAGGTTGAGTACGGTTCGAATCCGATTGCCAAGAACCTTCGCGATGTGGCGCAGGTACACCTGGCCGGGCTCGGGACGCGGGTCCTGTACACGGAGTACGGCGGATTCGACACTCATGCAGCGCAGGCAACCGCGCACCCGAAGCTGTGGACCGATGTGTCCACCGCAGTGGCCGACTTCTGGGACGACCTGAGGGCCCACGACGCGGCGGACAATGTCACGATGCTGGTCTTCTCCGAGTTCGGACGAAGGGTGAAGGAGAATGGCGGCGGCACCGACCACGGCGCTGCCGGGGTTGCCTTCGCTATCGGGCCCAACGTGAACGGTGGGATCTACGGCGACTACCCGGAGATCAGGGCCGAGGCGCTGGTGGACGGAGACCTTGCCCCTACGCAGGATTTCCGCGGCCTGTACTCCACGCTACTTGGCGATTGGATGGGCATCGACGAACGCGAGGTCATGCCGCGCGAGTTCGAGAAGCCCGCAATCATAAGCAGTGCCGCGCACTCTTAGTGATGCTGCGCACGCTTCGTGGGGCAGGGCTGGACATGCCTTAGGGGCTAGTAGATTTGGCACTGGGACTCGAATCGACATCCGCGGAGACGGCCCATGCTCGTATCGACCTTGAGGGCTGTCGTAACTGGTAGGGCTATGGCCCTACTGTTGTCCGCTCTCGATTCGAAAGTGGGGACGTCTCCGCGCCGAGCCTGGAAGAAATCCTCAGACGCTCCCTGCTCGCCAGGCCACCAGGGCGGGGGATGTGCAGAGGGGGCAAAGCCCCCATTGCCGGGTGGATGAGGGTGTCCGTCAATATTCCGCCCCCCCTTTTGTGGGGCGGGGACGACAGGAGACTACGACATGAAGACGACGACCGTAGCAGGCCGAACCTGGCACTACAGCCACTGCCTGGGTAGGCTGACGGCCGAGCACAACGAGAGCAAGTGGGGCAGGACCGGCGGTTACTGCTACCCGATGGACGTTGCCTCGGCAGGCGACGACATCCTATTCGTTGTCAGCCGAGGGTTCGCCTATACGAAGGAGGACCACGGGCACGACATCTATATGCGCATCGGAAAGACAACGATGGGCGAGGACCACATTGGGGACTTCGCAAGAGGGGCTTTCACGTGGCCCGTCGCTTTGGCCATTGACGGGCAAGGCAGGGTCTACTGCGCCGATGAACACGAGAACACCATCACGTCGTTCGACCCGAATGCGGTCGTCACGTATCCTGAGATGGGACCGGGCCCCGATGACCGTGTGACATGGGGAGTGAAGGGCTCGGAAGAAGGCCAAATCGACGGACCTAGCGGCCTGGCATTCGACGCCAACGACGATCTGTACGTGGTCGAGAGCCTCAACAACCGCGTCCAGAAGTTCAGCAAGGGCGGCGAGTTCATCCTGTCATTTGGTGGATATGGGACTGGCGAAGGGGAGTTCAACCGGCCCTGGGGGGTTGCCGTGGATGGCGACGGCGCTGTGTACGTTGTGGATTGGGGTAACCACCGTGTCCAGAAATTCTCGAACGATGGCCAATATCTCATGAGCTTCGGCGGCCCGGGAGACGGCTCGGATTCGCTGAGCAATCCGGCTGGCGTCGCGGTCGATAGCGACGGAGATGTGTACGTGACAGACTGGGGCAATCGGCGAGTTCAGATATACGAGCCGGACGGCTCCGTACTTGCCGCCCTTTACGGCGACGCCGACAAGCTCTCCCGCGCTGGGGAGTACAACCTTGCCCGCGATCCGGAGTCGGTGAAGATCCTCGCGAGGCGCGACTCGGACGTGATGTCCTACCTGGCAAGATTCGGACGGCCAATAGGCATAGATATCGACGATCAGGACCGCATCATCATCACGGACGGCCGCGGGAGGCTACAGGTCTACCGCAAGGACAACGCCTACGCCGAGCCGCCGATCTAGGAACCACCTAAAAGATGGTCGGTCGCCGAGAGACTCGTGGGGTGCTGACAGCGCGCATGGCCAGGTTCTGCAAGCAGACCTCCGTACACCTCTACCCTGGCTTCACGCCCACAGCTTGATTCAGCTGGCCTGGAAGGACGATGGGAACTTCTATGCCGACCCGGGGTCAGTTTTTTGGTGCCGCGATATCCAACTACTTCGTGTCAGACTCGCCCAACTACGACTTTGCCGTGAGCGGCGTGAACGACTACACGCGAGCCGTGCTCGAGATGTCTGGCCGCGGCTGGCCAGGCGGCCTACGATGGATCCACGGCGAGGATCGGGAATAGGGTCGCGGAGCGAGAATCGCCCCCTGGGCCGGGTCCCACTGGTCAGGTTCACCCTCGGTTGCTAGAATCTCACACGACCCAATCACTGCTAGGGAGACACGTAATGCGCGTAACCGACGTCAAGATGGAGTCCTACCGCTGGCCGAGGACAAAGCCTATTCGAAATGGCCGCTACACATACCCTACGTCCGGGCTCGATATTGTCACGATCGAGACGGACGAAGGTGTCACCGGGATCGGACTGTCGGGCGGGGTCCAGGAGTTTCCCTCGATCGGGATCGAGATCCTTGCCCACCTGAAACAGTATGTAATCGGCCAGGACCCTTTCGACACTGAGCGTATCTGGGACGACATGTGGCAGCCCAAGCTGGTCGGTCGCAGGGGCATCACCACTCGCGTAATCAGCGGCATTGACATCGCCCTGTGGGACTTGAAAGGCAAGGTTGCCGGTG
>CAUZNX010000112.1:0-5436 GCA_963580905.1 Dehalococcoidia bacterium
GCCGTCAAGGTTCGGTCCACTTGTCGGATTGGCGTCGAAGAACTCCTGGGCTTCGGCCTGAGAGTCAAACCAGCCGCAACCAGCGTCAGCAGGATCAGGGCCTGAAGAGCCTGTCCCGGTGGAAGTTCCGTTCTCGCCGTTGGTGGTCGAAGAACTTACGGACCCTGCGCATAAGCGAGCAAGAACCAACCCATTCGTGCACTCTCTGACTCCGTTGTAATCGCCTTCGCCGCAGGCGATCCCGTCACCGTCCTGGTCAATGGCGCCTGTGTCGCCAGGTCCCGCGTCAAGCCATGCTTGTGCTTCAGCCTGAGTTGCGAACTGATTGCAGGTCGTGGTCAAAGAGAACCAGCATCTGTGTCCTAGGAGAGTGGTTCCATCGCCGCAGTCGACGAGGCCGTTCTTATCTCCAAGTCCGCAAGGGATTCCGTCGCCATTGGTGTCGAGTGCTCCACTGAGATCAGGGTTGGTGTCGGAGAAGATTTGGGCATTCTCCTGACTATCAAAGATGCTGCACGGTACGCCTGTGGCTGCAGTGGCTTCTCCCATACCAGGGATTTCGGGGATTTGACCACAATGAGTTTCCGGGGGATCTCCGTCAAGCCTTGCCGAAACCCATGAAAACATCTCGGAGACGACCTCGTCACGGTCGAACGCGTCCGTGTAAGAGTGCAGGTCTACCTGCCAACTGACGAGGATTGGTTGGCCGTACTCGCAAACCGTTTCGATGTATTCGATTATCACTGAAGGGGTTAGAGCGGGGTCAGCCGTGGGATGAATGATCAGCATCGGTGCTACCCCAGCTTTTAGGCCTATTCCATTCACCTCGTCTGGGTTGACGCCGTTGGTGAACGCCGGATCGAAGGGGAACCTGAAGAGATCCTCCGCTTCGAACTGACTGAAGTATTCGTTGACCTCCAGCATGCACCCCTCTCCTTCAAGGGCATCGAGATGGCTTACCGCGAGGTCTGTGAGGTTGCGACTTGTCGGAGCCAGTTCTGGACCCCAGATGGCCTCTTCCACGGCGGCACCAAAAACCATGTAACCGCGCGAATAAGAAGAACGCATCAGCAGTTCTGGGACCCAGTCATTCCCCGACAGAACTAGACCGGCGGTAAAGCCAAGAACGCCGATTAGGTCTACGTCAGGGGCGTAGACAGCGGCCTCCTCATTGGCTTTCGCTACCGAATGGCCACCAATTGAGACCCCGAGGATAAAGGTCTTGTCTCCGGCATCTGCTAAGCGGAGGCGCTGGGCTGCCCGGGAAGCGTCAAGAATGTTCTTTGCTTGGGCTACGGGCTGAGACCAGGCGTACATGCCGGGGGTTCCATGGCCTTCGTAGTCGGTAGCCACCACCACGAACCCTCGGCTGAGGAATTGGTTCACCATTTCGGCGACCTCGGCGGTATGGAACCAACCACTTCTCGTCGAAGCACAATGATCAGCCGGGCCTTTCGTGCCTGTGCCCCACGAAAGTACTGGTCGTCCACCTGGAGGCGCGTCGCCGTCAGGTATGGCAATCCATCCGGATACTGCCCGAGGTTCACCGCAGACGCTTTCTGACCGGTAGAGGATCAGATAGGACTTTCCCCCCTCTAGATCAGCGTCAGGTCGAGCCCAGATCACATCGCCGGGTTCTCCTGGTATCGGATCAGGAGGAATCCAAAAGTCGAGACCTTCTGGGGCAGGATCGATTAGAGCGCCGAAAATATTTTCGGATGGGCCGTCAGGGGTATGAACCTGGTGGAGTCGGGTAAGCGCCGCTGGATCACATGCTGGAGATACCCATCGGGAGGCAACAAATAACTCCTCTGGTGTCTCCACCGTGGTTGTTGGTGCGATGGTCGTGGGTGTGGCGGTGGTTGTTGGTGCGATGGTCGTGGGTGTGGGTGTGGGTGTGGCGGTGGTTGTTGGTGCGATGGTCGTGGGTGTGGCGGTGGTTGTTGGTGCGATGGTCGTGGTCGGTGTGGCAGTCGTAGTGGTTGCGACGGTGGTGGTCGGTGCCACAGTCGTCGTTGGTGCCTGAGTTGCTGCAGGGGCAACCGTCGTAGGTGGCGTCGCAGTGTCTGAACTACCGCCACACCCCGAGGCGACCAACAAGAACGTCAGAGCAACCGCGTACTTCCTCACAGTCTGAGTCTGTCACCCCTCCCCTGAGGGGGGGGGACGGGGGTGTCTCTGACGTCCTCGGTGTAGATACGTACAGCCGGCCGCCCGTCGACCAGCCCGTGATTACTCAGTGCGGGCGTTAGGGCAAAGGTGCCCTAACACCAACTCTGCGCTGGTTCCGCCGCAGTCGACTAGACCGCCAAAATCGCCGACCCCGCAGGCAACCTCATCATCGTTGGTGTCAACACCATGACCAAAACCGGGGCTTGCTTCAAACCACTCTTGAGCCTCCTGCTGTGAGCCAAACCACCCACAACCGGCAACCACATCGTTTTGCGGACCACCAGTGGGGCCCAGAGTGGTGGTTGGCCCCACAGTGGTAGTCGGCCCCACAGTGGTAGTCGGTCCCACAGTGATAGTTGGCGGCGACGTTCGTGTGATCCTCACCAGGTCGTTCACACCGCTCTGGACAACGGAGATGGTGATGCCGTCGTAGGTGATCGATTCGCCGAGTATGAGAAATGGGTCTCTAGGAGCCCTGCTTGAGAGCCCGCGTACGCTTCGTTCTGCGTCTGTGAGGGAAGGCGCGAGGTAGAAGGCGAACCGATCAAGGACTATCCCTCCACCGCTTTCAAGGCTTCGGTCGTAGTCCAGCGTCGTGTCGACCACGTACACCACGACAGCGTTGCCAAGCGGTGCTGCCCGCGCTCCGTAACCTTCGGACCGGTGTGATTCCACTACGAGTATGGATGACTCGGTGAGGGGGACCATCGCCGTCCTGTAGCCGCTTTCGCCAGAGCGCTCCAGCGCTACGAGCTCAACGTCGGTTGTATCGAGTTGGGAAGCGGGCAGGCAGTAGACCTCGTTTTCTGGCAGCCAACCAAGTAGCCATTGGTCCCAGACCGAGAACACCTTGTGGAGCGCGTCTTGGGTCCCCATGAGGTGAAGGTCAGTGTTATAAGAACCCAACTCCTGCTCTGTGCCCAGTATCGCCACAGGGGCGTGACCGGCAAGACCCCACGTATGGCCGATCTCATGAACCCAAACTGACCAGAGCTCACGGCTGTCCCTGTATTGGTCAAAGCCCTGATAGATGAACGCTCCGGCGCCATACGCTTTGGCGATTGTGCCCTCGTCAGACGGAATGCTTAGATGAAAGTTGCCAACATGGGGATCAATATGGACAATCGTCTTGGGGAAGAGGAAATAGACGAACTGGTTGTCCGTGAAATCGATAAACGGATCCGCAAGGGCGACCATCTCAGTTACGAAGGTCTCAACTAGCGATACATAGTCGCGTGTGTCGGCGCCGCCGCCCATTGCTGCCAAGACCGAATCGGGATCAAAGCCGTACTCCGGAGAAGGCCGAGAGGCCCGCAACCAGTGTTCATGGAACTGCCAGTCGACGGTGAGCGCCGACCGGGACTGGGATACGACCCACTCGTTGAAGAGGTTGATCTGGACTTGCGCGTCCAACAGCTCTTGTCCCGTCCCGGTCGCGTCTGGGAAGTCGATCGGAATTAGGGCCACTCGAATGTTGCCGGTCGCAGGGGTGTTCCCTTCAAGGGGAAATCCGACTGAATAGTTGGCACGTCGCGTGCCGAGAGCGTCCCGGGCATCTGCGATACGACATACCGAAGGGTTAACGCTGGGTGCAGTTGCTTCTCGGGGTGTGGTTGTAGTGGGTGCAGCGGTGGTGGCTGGTGGCTGAGTTGTAGTGGGTGCAGCGGTGGTGGTTGGTGGCTGAGTTGTAGTGGGTGCAGCGGTGGTGGTTGGTGTTGCGGTTGTAGTGGGTGCAGCGGTGGTGGCTGGTGGCTGAGTTGTAGTGGGTGCAGGGGTGGTGGTTGGTGCAGCGGTGGTGGTTGGTGTTGTGGTGGTGGTCGGTGCCGCGGAGGTGGTCGTTGGTGCCACGGTGGTTGTGGTCTCGTTAGCAGCGGTCTCGGTGGTCCCACCGGAGCAGGCTGAGACGAACAACGCCAGGATCAGGAACCAAGCTGTATCCCGCTTCATGATCGGAGTCTGTCACGGCACGCCGGAGCGGTTCTCAGTGACGACTTGTGCACTTGGGCGCCCGTTGGCGAGGTCCGAAACGACAGAGAGACCTGAAATATCAGGCCTCTCGTCAATTATTCGTCTTGTGGAGCTGGGGGGAATCGACTCACAGAAAACTGTCCAGGGTGTCCGTCTGGACCGCTCTTGCCTATGGAATCAGGGCTTCGTGTCCGACGTGTACGCCTGCTTACGCCTAGTGGTGTGCCATTTGTGACACAGGTTGTGACACGCTAAGGCGGCCTATTTGGAGATGCGGAGGACGGCGTCTAGCCGTCACTTGTGATTCTTACGACGTCGTGCTCACCACTTTGAGCGACAGTGACCGTGACACCTCCGTAGGTAACCGACTCACCGAGAATCAGGAACGGATCCCTTCGAGCTCTACTCGAGGGCCCTCGCTCACTTCGTTCTGCATCGGTGAGGGAAGGCGCGAGGTAGAAGGCGAACCGGTCAAGGGCTATCCCCCCGCCGCTTTCAAGGCTTCGGTCATAATCCAGCGTCGTGTCGACGACGTACACCACGACAGCGTTGCCAAGTGGCGCCGCACGAGCTCCGTAGCCCTCGGATCGGTGGGATTCCACAACGAGTATGGATGATTCGGTGAGGGGGACCATCGCCGTTCTGTAGCCGCTTTCGCCGGAGCGCTCCAGTGCTACGAGTTCAACGTCGGTTGTATCGAGTTGGGAAGCGGGTAGGCAGTAGACCTCGTTTTCTGGCAGCCAGCCGAGTAGCCACTGATCCCAGACCGAGAAGACCTTGTGAAGCGCGTCCTGGGTCCCCATGAGATGAAGGTCAGTGTCATAGGAGCCCGATTCCTGCTCTGTGCCCAGTATCGCCACAGGGGCGTGACCCGCAAGACCCCATGTGTGGCCGATTTCGTGAACCCAGACAGACCAGAGTTCATGCGCATCCTGGTAGTAGTCGAGGGTCTTATAGAAGAACGCTCCGCCACCCCACATCTTGGCGATCGGGCCTTCGTTGGAGGGAACGTTGAGATCGAAGTTGCCGATGTGGGGATCGATGCCTGTAATCGTTTTCGGAAAGAGGAAGTAGACGAACTGGTTGTCTGTGAAGTCGATAAATGGATCCGCTAGAGCGACCATCTCAGTTCCGAAAGCCTCAACCTTTGCTATGTGTTCTGCAGCACTGCCGGTCATGGCGGCGTCATTAGCCTCGAAGCTGAAGCCGTAATCTGAAGAAGGCTTTGAGGCCCGTAGCCACTCCTCGTGGACTGTCCAGTTGACAGCGAGTGTCGAGCGGGACTGAGACGTCACC
>CAUZNX010000113.1:0-5430 GCA_963580905.1 Dehalococcoidia bacterium
CGTCAGCCCTGTCAGCACTGACTGCGCCGTCGGACCTACTATTGCGAGCCCGGCCAGCACCGACGTCATGTCCACCGTGTGGGAGCATGCCTCGCTTTTTTCAACCAGCCCTGCCAAGATGCTCGACCGACCCGCCGTCAGTAGTAGCGCGTCGTCATCGGCCAGCCTGGCTATGACAACGTCTCCAGTTTCGTGGGTTATCTTGCCTACCGTGCCGATTGCTCCCGGTCCTGACTGGCCCAATGCCTGCAATATCTGGGAGTCGATCTCGCCCTGTAGTGCCAGTTTGCCTTTGGAGCTAATGTCGCATACTCCGGTAGCCGCCCGGAGCTGTTCAGTTTCTTTCTCGACCGTGGAGTAGCGTGCGGGTAGGAGCCACTTATTGGTTTCTACCAATGTCGCCCCGAGGCTGAGGTGTCTCGGTTGCATGGCGCTGAGGGCTACGGGATTCCATTTTTGCATTCTGCTATTCCCTCAACTTCGTGCCGTCGGGGTCGTAGACGGGTTCGAGCGTGACGTCTGCGTCATGGGTCTTGCCATCTACCAGAATCTGAATCGACTTGCCCTCTTCGGCCAGATCGACGGGGATCCAGGCTAGCCCGAATCCCTTGCCGATAGTCGGGCTAAGCCGCGAGCTGGTGACCTTGCCTATGGGGGCGAACCCTGCGACCACCGGACTGCCGTCGTGGGGAACAGCGCCATCCTGCATCACGAATCCCACCAGCCTGGTGCGGCCTGGATTCTCCGTTGCGGCAACCAGCGCGCCGCGTCCGATGAAGTCCCGCTTCTCCAGTTTGACGACCCACTCCATGTGGGCGTCGATAGGATTGCTGAGGATATCGGTATCATGGTTGGTGATGATGTGCATTTTTTCGAGGCGCAGTATCCTCTGGGCCTCGGTGCCGAATGGCTTTATCCCAAACTCGGCACCTGCCTCCATCAGCGCGTTCCACATGTGCTCGCCGTACTCGGCAGGGAAGTGAAGCTCCCAGCCCGACTCGCCGACGAAACCTATGCGCAGCAGCGTCGTCGGCACCCCAGCGACCTCACCCTGCTTGGAACGCATGTAGCGAAAGCCCTTGACGGAGACATCGACATCCGTCAACTTGGCCAGTGTTTCCCTGGCCAACGGACCGGCGACGTTGATAGCGGCGAGGCCTGAGGTGATGTCCATTACGTGGGCGCACATGTCGGTGCCCGCCATCCACCACTTGAACCATCCCTCGATGGTCTCGACGCTGGCTGTTGAAGTCGTGACGAAGTAGTGGTCGTCGGCCAGCCTAGTGACCGTGCCGTCGTCCATAATCGTGCCGTTGTCGGAGCAGATAACACCGTAGCGAACTCGCCCGGGCCGCAGCGTGGAGAAGTGGTGGGTGTACAGCTTGTCCAGAAGGGCAGGGGCGTCGACGCCGCGCACATCCAGCTTCCCCAGGGTACTCACGTCAATGATTCCCACGCCTTGCCGGACGTTCGCGGCCTCCTCCTGTGGAGACCCATACATCTGCGGTCGGTGCCACACGTTGGAGTCGATCATCCGGGCGCCAAGCTCCCGGTGCAGTCGGTCCATGGATGTGTGCTTGATCGGCCTGTGGGACGGTCCTGCGAGCGCTCCTAGCGATACCGGTGTCATGGGTGGTCGGGATGTCGTGGCACCCGTCTCGTCCATGGACCTGCCGGTCTGGCCGGCGGTGATTTTGGCGAATGCCCTGTGGCACATCTTGCCCTGGCACGGCCCCTGGGTCACGGTGCTGTACCGCTTTAGCGTCTGTACATCGGCGAACCCCTCGTCGATGCCCTTTGCGATGTCTCTTGCCGTCACATCCTCGCAGAAACAGACGAACTGCTTGGCACCCTGAGCCATGTCGACCTGAGGCGAAACGGCTGTCGTTGTCGCCGATACTTCTTGAGATGCCTGGGCAACATTGGCTGACCCGTTGCCGCCGAGAGCTGCGAATGCCTCGACACCGGTCTGGCGACCCTGGGCAATGATTGCCGACAGGTCGTGGACGCCGTTGACCTCGCCGGCAGAGTGTAAACCTGCGGGCAACTCCATCGGGACAGTCTCGTCCAGGACTGCGTCGTATTTTGAGCCGGCACCCAACTGGTGCAGTAGCCCTGACGCCGGTTGGAAGCCGCCGCTCATGGCGATTACATCGCCGTCGAACTGACGCTCCTCCATCGTGATCTGCCCATCTTCGAGCCGCGTGACCACGGCCCCCACCGCCTTTTTGACCCCCTCTGCACGGGTCAGGGCGTGAGACGGCAGAATCAGTACCCCGTGGGCCTGAAGCTCCACCGCCGCCTCCAGGTCGGCCGGAAACTCCGGCCTGGCATCTGCCACCACCGCCACGCGGAGCCCCGCATGGAACATGTCGAGCGCCGCCTGGTAGCCCTGGTCACCGGTTGTCCCGACGATGGCTGTCGAGCCCGGACGCACACCGTAGAGGTGCATCAGCCGCTGCAGCCCTGTAGTCAGCATCACGCCGGGCAGGTCGTTGCGGTCGAACGTCAGCGGCGTCTCGATAGAGCCCGTAGCGACGACAATGCGTTTGGCCCGGAGCTTGACTGTCCGATTACCCGCGTCGATTCCCAGAAGATTGCCGTCGTAGAGTCCGAACGCGCTGGCATCGGAGAGCACGACTATATTTGCGGAGGATTCAACCTCCGCCCTCAGTCTGCCCGCCGCCTCATAACCCTTGGACTTGCCGATGCCGGGGAGGGCGTCGTGGGACGCGACATCATATCGCAGATGTCCCCCCAGGGATGGCTGGTCGTCGATCAACATCACTTGTGCGCCGGCCCCGGCTGCGGCCAGCGCCGCCGACATGCCCGCAGGCCCGCCGCCGACCACTGCCACGTCGGCATGAGC
Organism: Dehalococcoidia bacterium; assembly: GCA_963580905.1. Lineage (GTDB taxonomy): Bacteria > Chloroflexota > Dehalococcoidia > Lucifugimonadales > CAJWER01 > CAJWER01. Next base: position 2,870 of record CAUZNX010000113.1, read on the forward strand.
GTACTCGTGGCGAATGTGTCGTACCGGCTGGTCCTTATCAGGTACAGAGCCCAGGCCGGTCATGCGTCGGATGATTGGCTGGACCAACTTCCAGAACGCTTTAGGCGTGTGGAATGTCTTGTAGTAGAAGCCCACCGGCATTAGCCGGTCGAATCGGTCGATGATCGACATCGCATCATGCTCGACCGAGGGCCAGGCGTTCTGCTGCCTGACATCCATCCCCTCGACGACCCGCTCGGTGCATGCTCGGACGTTGGGGATACCGTCGACAGTCACCAGGCAGTTAGCGCACTGGCCGGAGACGCACAGGAGGCCGCGAGAGCGGTGGTACTTGAATGAACGGGAGAATATCCTCATCCCTGAGGCGTAGAGCGCTGAGCCGACCGTGTCGCCATGGTACGCATGTACAGGCCGACCGTTGATGTTGAGCGCCACCGTCTTGGCCCGGTTGGTTACCTGATATCCCTGCTCGGCAAGCCTGCCTCGGTCCGCTGGACTTGCCATCTAGGAGAGGGCCTCATGCGGCCACGATGTCTCGTGAACCTTATTGGTGGTGGTATCTCGCAGGGCTACGAACCATTTCCGGCAGCCCAGCTTGTGGTACCACCACTCGCGCTGGTCTCCCGCCACATTGCGGCGTACATAGAAGTACTTGGTCCATTCTAGAGTGGCGGCGTCTGGCTTAGGCCGGACCACTTGCTCCCCGCCGAACTGGAACTCGTAGACGTTGCGTTCCCCACAGTTGGGGCACCCGATTAGAAATGCCATTGCCAAACTCCCCAGGAATCGTGGAAACGAAGCTATTGCGCATCCAAGAACTCGTCAGGCGTTACCGTCGCTCGCCGGATCAAACTACGAAGGGTGCCTCGGGCTACTTCGCGGTGGTCCGGGACTGATAGAGTCGCCGGATGTCCAGGCTTTACCAGAACGATATGGCTGCCTCGTCTGCGGACAACATCCCAACCAAGAGCCTCGAACACCCCGACGACTTCACGGCCACTCAGGACCGGAAGTGGTCTCATTACACGGCAACTTCGACTTCGCGTGTTGTCACCGTCAGCGGCATTCCGAGCTCGGAACGTGCCGCCAGGCACTCTTTGATGGCGTCCTCTATGTTCCTGAGTGCGTCGTCCTCAGTCCTGCCCTGGCTTATGCAGCCGGGGATAGCCGGGCATTCGACCACATACACCCCGTCCTCGTCCCGGTCCATCGTTACCACAAATCTCATCGTTCACCTGCTTCCACTCCAGACTCAGTGCGAGAGGGCACGGCCCCTCCGCATTTCCATCTATTGTACGGAAGACCCTAGAACATCGTCAGGTATCGGTCGATTTCCCAGGCCGAGACCTGCTTGTGATACTCGTTCCACTCCGCCTCTTTCAGGGTCACGAATTCATCGTATATGACCCCGAGCGCACCTTGTATTACCTCATCATTGCGCAGCTCCGATAGCGCCTCAGCAAGGCTCTGCGGCAGCGTTCGGACTCCCCTCCGGGAGATCTCATCTTGGCCAAGCGAGTACATGTTGTTTCCCATGGTCGCCTTGCCGGGATCCAGCTTTCGCTTGACTCCATCCAACCCGGCTGCGACGTAGGCCGCCATCGCCAGGTATGGGTTGCACGCTGCCGATACCGTACGGTCCTCCAAATGGCCTGGGCCGGCGGTACGAATCATCTGTGTCCGGTTGTTATCGCCGTAGGAAATGAATGCCGGGGTCCATGTGAATCCCGACTGTGTCCCCGTCAACCCTGCGCCGACCTGCAGTCTCTTGTAGCAGTTGATAGTCGGCGATGTTATGGCTGATAGAGCTCGAGCATGGTCCATGACGCCGCCAATGAAGTGGTAGGCGAACTCCGACAGACCGAGCCCCTGCGGATCGTCATTGTCGAGGAACAGGTTGTCGCCGGTGTCTGCATTCTCGACGTGGTAGTGCAGGTGTCCGCCACTGCCGGTCTTGTCAGCGAATGGCTTCGCCATGTGAGTAGCGATGGCCCCGTACTTCTGGGCGTACTGGCTCGTCATCATCTTGAAGAACGTGTAGCGGTCCGCAGTAGTCAGAGCGTCGCTGAACACGAAATTGACCTCGTACTGGCCGTTGGCGTCCTCGTGGTCGGACTGGTAGACATCCCAGCCAACCCGGGCCATCCCGTCCATCAGGTCCTGAAGGTAGCCCATGACGTTGGAGATGCCCTTGAAGTCGTAGCAGGGCTTGCCCAGGTCATCGACCTTGTTGGGGTCCCAGACCTCGATCGAGCCGTCGTCGTTCTTCGTCACCAGGAAGTGCTCGGGTTCGATGCCGACGTGGAACGTATACCCGGCCTCACGCGCCTCTCCGAGCACACGCTTGAGGTTCTGGCGGGAACAGTACGGGTGGGGCTCGTTGTCGACGAACAGGTCGCTGGAGAAACTCGCGACACCCTCTCGCCAGGGCAGGGGGCTATAGGTATCCAGGTCTATACGGGCCATCATGTCGTGGGAGTGAGGCCCCTGACCGAGGCCTGGTACTGCGGCGCCAGCGAAGCCCGCGCCGGTGTCGATCACGTCGTCCATGTGGGACACGG
>CAUZNX010000114.1:0-5427 GCA_963580905.1 Dehalococcoidia bacterium
GCCTTTTTACGTCGCTGCCCTGAAGTGGTCCTGATCTGCTCCTGCAGGTCATCGCGGAGCGCCTCAAGGTCCAGACCCTTCAAGCCTTTCAGTGCCGATTCGGCGCCCATGCCACCCATGAAGACATCTCCGAAGGACTCCTTGAGCTCCCTGTAGCGGGTCTCTGTGAGTAGCAGCCCTATCCGGAAGCTCTCAAGGTCCTCGATCTGCGCCTCGACATCGGTTTCCAGATCGGTCTTGGCCTGCTCGAGATCTGCGGCGATCTGGGCCTCTGTGGTCGGTGCGGCCTCTGCGCCATCAACTTCTGCTTCGGCTGATGGAGTCTCCTCGGCCTCTGGCTCTGGAACCTCGACGACAGCCTCGACCTCGGCGACTTCTGCGCCATCTTCTGTGGCAATGGCCAGTTCGCTCTCGGGAGCCTTTTCTTCAGACTCGTCGGCGGTGCCGTTCGCCCTGGCGTCCAGGAGTTCGAGCCCGTCGCTCAGCTCAGCCTCGAGGCGCTCAATGGCAGCTCGCCTGAGTACCTCGTCGACTTCGGTGACCATGTACTGGGCGAAGTAGATGACTCTTTCAAGGTTGCGCGGAGACAGGTCTAGGAGCAGTCCCAGTCGGCTCGGGGTACCCTTCGACATCCAGATATGGGCCACAGGCGCGGCCAGCGTGATGTGGCCCATGCGTTCGCGTCGGACCTTAGCGCGGGCTACCTCAACGCCACACCGGTCGCAGATGACGCCCTTGTAGCGTATTTTCTTATACTTGCCGCAGTAGCACTCCCAGTCCTTTGTCGGGCCGAAAATGCGTTCACAAAAAAGTCCGTCCTTCTCTGGCCGAAGGGTGCGGTAGTTGATCGTCTCAGGCTTGGTGACCTCGCCGTAAGACCATGTTTTGATCTGCTCTGGCGATGCCAGAGAGATGCGCACCGCGTTGAAGTCATTGCCACTCTGGGCCATGTGTTACTCCTGTGTTCCCGTCGCTACGAAGCTGTTGTTGCTAGGTTTTCGAGATCAACGAACTAGTCGTCGTCACCAGCTTCGTCTCCGGAGGACATGTTTTTGGTGGGGTCTTCAGCTTGTGCGTCTTCGTCGGCACTGGCTGTGTCGGAAGCCACGGGCACGGCTACAGGCTCGGACTCGGTGTCCGTACCGGCAGCTTCCAGGCTTGGGATGTCTTCCACAAGCTCAAGAGAAGGCTCGCCTCCCGCGAGGCCTGTGTCGGTGACCCCGGCCAATGCCAGCGCCTCCGGCTCTTCGTGCAAAAGCTCGACGGAGAGACCAAGACTCTGAAGCTCCTTGAGCAGGACGTGGAACGATTCCGGAATACCGGGCTGCACCACATCCTCGCCTTTCACGATAGCCTCGTAGGTTTTGACACGTCCTATCACATCGTCCGACTTGACTGTCAGCATCTCTTGCAGGTTGTAAGCGGCGCTGTAGGCCTCTAGCGCCCATACCTCCATCTCTCCGAAGCGCTGCCCGCCGAACTGGGCCTTTCCTCCTAGCGGCTGCTGTGTGATCAACGAGTACGGACCCGTTGATCGAGCATGCATCTTGTCCTCAACCAGGTGACTCAGCTTGAGCATGTAGATGTAGCCGACTGTGACAGGCTGGTCGAACCGTTCACCTGTCTGACCGTCGTAGAGCACCGACTTGCCCAGGATTGGGGCTGCCACGAACTTCTCGCGGTTCAGCTTCAATGCGTCGTTTTTCAAGTCATCGACGGACTTGCCCGTAATGTCTTCACCCATCTCTTCGGTGAACCAGATCTCCAGGCAGGCCTTCCGGGCCTCGCCTGCCACTGGCTTGGTTACTATTTTTTCAAAGTCATAGCCGCGGGCCTCCAGCCATCGACGGGCCACTCCCAGATCTATGCGGTTGGTGCTGTCGCCGTCCAGAGGCCTGGGGTCGACTGCCCCGGACTGCTCAATGAGCCAGGCCTGGCCGAGTACATCCTCGATGGCCTCGTCAGGCGCTCCGTCGAAGACCGGGGTGACTGCTCGAAAGCCCATCGAATGGGCTGCCTTGCCCAGGTGGGTTTCCAGCACCTGTCCCAGATTCATCCTGGACGGCACGCCGATCGGGTTCAAGACAATATCCACCGGGGTTCCGTCCGGCAGGTACGGTAGATCCTCTTCTGGCAGGATGACGGAGATGACGCCCTTGTTCCCGTGGCGTCCAGCCATCTTGTCTCCCTCGGCGACCTTTCGGGTCTGGGCGATCCACAGCCGCACCAGCTTGTTGACTCCCGGTGACAGATCGTCGCCGTTGGCCTTGCTCAGCACCTTGACGTCGATGATCTTGCCACGCTCGCCGTGAGGAACGCGCAGGGAGGTGTCCTTCACGTCCCTGGCCTTCTCCCCGAAGATGGCCCTCAGTAGCTTCTCTTCTGCGCTCAACTCGGTCTCACCTTTGGGAGTGATCTTGCCGACCAAGATGTCGCCTGGCCCGATCTCCGCACCAATGCGGATTACCCCCTCCTCGTCGAGGTCGCGCAGGCTCTCTTCGCCAACGTTAGGGATGTCCTGGGTCACCTCTTCAGGTCCAAGCTTGGTGTCCCGAGCCTCGACCTCGTGCTTCTCGATATGGATCGATGTGAACCGGTCTTCCTTGACCATCTTCTCGCTGAGGATGATTGCGTCCTCGAAGTTGTAGCCTTCCCAACTCATGAAGGCGACCAGTGTGTTTTGTCCAAGTGCCAGGTCGCCCTGGTCCGTGGACGAGCTATCTGCCAGGATGTCTCCTGCAGATACCACGTCTCCATTTGTGGCGGTCGGGCGCTGGTTGATGCAGGTGCCCTGGTTGCTCCGAACGAACTTTCTTAGTCTGTGCTCGAACTGCTCACCGTAGGCGTCTGTAACAACGACCTTGTTGCCCGATGACTCCGTTACGATGCCGTCGGACTTGGACAGCACGACCTGGCCGGAGTCACGTGCGACCCTGCCTTCCATGCCCGTGCCCACCAGGGGCGCCTGAGGCTTGATCAGCGGCACCGCCTGCCTCTGCATGTTCGAGCCCATGAGGGCGCGGTTAGCGTCGTCGTGCTCCAAGAACGGGATGAGGGAGGTTGACACGCTGACAAGCTGCATCGGCGAGACATCCATGAAGCTGAGGTTCTCGGGCGGTTCCATGGACACGCCCTCACCTATGCGCGTCTCGACTCGTTCGTTCATGAACTGTCCCTGCGCGTCCAGTGGCGATGTTGCCTGGGCGATGTGGACGTTCTCCTCATCGTCGGCGGACAGGTACTTGATCGAGTCGGGATTTTCTGACACGTAGGGGAGGACGCGGACCACCTGCTGCGGCAGCTTTGTGATGCGGGTCCGAATTCCCTTGGAGACGGCGCCACCTGCGTTCAGAACGGTCTTGCCGTCCTCACCGACCACCGTCTCGGTAATGGTCCTGCCAAGCAGATCCGGGTCGTCGCTCATTATCTCCGTCAACACCATTCGGTACGGCGTCTCAAGGAAGCCGAACTCGTTGGTGCGTGCGTAAGTCGCCAATGATCCGAGAAGACCGATATTCGGTCCCTCGGGTGTCTCTATGGGGCAGATGCGTCCATAGTGAGAGTGATGAACGTCGCGAACATCGAACCCGGCGCGTTCCCTTGAAAGCCCACCAGGGCCCAGGGCCGATAGACGCCGTTTGTGCGTCAACTCGTCCAGGGGGTTGGTCTGCTGCATGAACTGCGAGAGCTGCGATCCGCCGAAGAACTCACGCACAGCGGCGACCACAGGCCTGATGTTGATCAGCGCTGCAGGCGTCGTCGTGGCGGGGTCCATCTGGGTCGTCATCCGCTCCTTGATGACCCGCTCCATCCGGAGCATTCCAACTCGAACTTGGTTCTGTATCAGTTCGCCGACGGACCGAACACGGCGGTTGCCCAGGTGGTCGATGTCATCGCCCTTGAACACGCCGTTGTCGATTTGGATCATCATGCGCAGCAGATTGACGATATCCTCTTTAGAGAGGGTGCGTGTCTTTATATCGGGATCCAGCCCCAGTCGCTTGTTCAACTTGTATCGACCAACGCGGTTCAGATCGTACCTGCGCGGGTTGAAGAACAGGTTCTCCAGCAGATTCTTGGCATTGTCGACGCTGGGAGGCTCTCCTGGCCGGAGGCGCCGGTAGAATTCCAGCAGCGCCTCATCGTGGCTAGCCACATCGGTGTCCTTCGCGATGGTGGTCGCCATATAGGGATGCTCGGGGTCGGTGTCCACGTCCTCGAACAGTTCCATGATCTCTTGGTCGGTGGCGTAGCCCATGGCCCTGAGCAACATGGTCACAGGGCTCTTGCGCTTCCGGTCCACCTTGACCGAGATCACGTCCTTATTGCTGGTATCGAACTCCATCCATGCGCCGCGGTAGGGGATCAGCTTGGCGGAGGTCAGAGTTCGGCCTGAAGCGGGGTCGCTCCTGGTCTCGAAGTACACGCCAGGCGACCTCACCAACTGGCTCACAACAACGCGCTCTGCGCCGTTGATGATGAACGTGCCGGTCGAAGTCATGATCGGGATGTCCCCGATGAAAAGGTCCTGGAGCTTCCGCTCCCCCTGGGCCGGGCCGGCTGCCTTGGTGTGCAGCTCAACGGTCACATGGAGTGCTGCCGAGTAAGTGCTCTCGTTTTCGCGGCACTCCTCTTCGGTTGCCTTTGGCTCCTTGAACCTGTGATCCAAGAAGCTGAGTTCGAACCGGCCACCTGGGAAGTCTTCAATTGGCGAGACCTCCTGGAGCAGCTCGCGCAGGCCCTCTGTCTTGAGCCAGTTGAATGAGTCTAGCTGGGCCTGAATCAGGTTAGGAACTTCAAGCGAACCTCGGATTTTCGAATACGAGCGTATGCCGGAAGTCACGCCATTTGTAGCCTTCAACGCGGGAGATGCCATACGTTGTCACACTCCGAATAAGGAAGTAGTAGGGGCGCCCGGAGGACCAAATTCAGCTACGAGACAAGACAAATCACGGGACAAAGGTGTCCCGCTATAAGTGCAGGGTAGAAAAACTCATGAAGTGGTTGAGGGCGCATACTCGCGACGCTAACATAGCAAATCAAACCTTCCGCGTCAACCCCACGGTGCATCCCGGGGCCAATTCCACCCCTCGGGGTTCAGAAACGCAGGTGCCTTATCTAGCCAATCGTGACCATGCTGGGGAGCATGCATCTCGTGGTTGGGAGGTCGCCCATGATGCCATCCTCCTATGAACCGCGACCCAGGAACTCTTACCAGGGGATAGAAGCTCTCTCAACCTAACGTGCGATGCACTGCGGGCGGCAGCTCAGCCTAGTCAGTGAAGCTCATTGCGGACGTGAACGATACGCTGAACGGCGGTGACGGCGGCCAGCACAGCGATTATTCCCAGCGCCAGGGGGATTGCCATTGCCCACCACTCACCCACGACCAGGCATGCCGAAAGCAGCACCACTCGCTCAACCCGC
>CAUZNX010000115.1:0-5397 GCA_963580905.1 Dehalococcoidia bacterium
ATCAATCGAGAGCGAGACGAGGCGATCGACACTCTGGCGGTGGCGTAGGCGGGAGACGGAGAAAACAGGGTTTGGGGTCTGGGGTTTGGAGTCCGGGTCAGGATGCATTTTCATTCTGCCCCGCACACTGTACCCTGTACCCCAAACCCTTTTTGATTACCCTGGAGGTGAGCGATGAGCGGAGTGAAGGAGATGCTCAAGACGATGCGTGAGCGGCGTGCACGGACCCTGGAGCAAGTCCTGTCGGTTCCTGAGGACAAGATGCTGGAAGCGGCGAAGTACGGTGATAGAGACGTGAATGTCCGGTTCATGTTTTATCGGCTCATCACTCACCAGATCGAGCACACGATCCATCTGACCAAGACGCTGAACGCTCTGGGCATTAACCAGGGCGAGGCGGGGTTGATCCTCAAGAGCCTACAAGTGGCCAGTGGAGAGCTTGAAGGATTGATGGTCGGGCTCACCGACGAGGATCTGGACCGGTCGCCTGGAGAGGGTGACTGGACGTTGCGAGAGGTATTGGAGCACATTCTCAGCGCCGAGAAGTCCTATTCCAGCCGGATTGACGAGGCACTGGCGTAGGGGCTGTTGGGCTATTTTGCCCCCGCGGACCCTTCAAAAGAAAAAAAGAAATAAAATAATGTATATGTGAGGGACACCCTCACACACCCGGCAAATGGGCTGCGCCCCTCTGCACGCCCCTTGTGAGCGACATTCGCAGACACCCGGCGGATGGTCATTGCTCAAGGGGAAGCCTGGCCCAGCCCAACCCAGCGTGCGCAGCGCCTACTCGAGCCAGAAGGAATACAGACGGGCCTGATTCATGATGAATCGGGCCCGTACTGGTTTATCGAAGTTCGGGGGTGGGCTGCCCTCCCAGCGTAGCTTCACCTTCACGTGGTCCCCGGTTACCGGAACCGTTTCGTTGCGGCCGTAACCGGGCAGTGCGTCTAGGGTGTCGGGTCCGCCTGGATAGGCTGCGGGCTCTGCCGGTACGCGTGTATCGGCTTCCACGAGTTCTACCCGAATGTCGCCCCACTTTGCTTCCACATTGACGTACATGTCCTCGCCCTGGAACATAAAGGGCTTGGTTAGGACTTTGCCCACCTCTTCGGCGTCCAGTGACACGAATCCATCCAGCCTCAGGGTCGCCAGGTTCAGTGCGCCGATGTCCTCGAATACTGCCGGATCTACGTCAAGCCTGAATAGCTCCTTGTTGCGGTTATATGTCTCGTACAGGTCCTTGTAGCCCGGTACGCGGTAGCCGTTGTAGTAGATCCAGATCTCGTCGTCCCTGATGATTGGTGCGCCGCAGATGGAAATTTGACTGGTGTCGTACGTGACACCATCCCAGGGTGCGATGCCCAGGAATACCTCTCTGTCGGCGACCCTCTCCCAGTTGTAGAGGTCCCGCGATACCGCGAGTTCGGGCTGGTTGATGCGGGTGTAGTTGGTGCGTGGCGCTGGGATGGCGCCGAAGGGGTTGAACAGGTTGGGGAAACCGATGTACATGCCTTCGTATGCCATCAAGGGCATCAGGTAGGTTTCCGCGATGTAGTTTTCGCCGTCGACGATGGGTGGTGTGAAGTAGGCGGGGTTCTCGACGATTTCACGTACCCGCTCGCGGCCGTTTTTCCAGTCGATTTCGTCTGCGTGCAGCACGAGTTTGGCTTCGGAGAAGGTGTTGAAATCCTTGCTGGTAGTGACCCAGACCGAACGCCCCCAATTGGTGCGGTGCTTGACGGTGGCGACGAACTGCTCGTTGTAAGGGTCGTACATGAACTTAGAGGTGTCCTGGCTCGGGATGGGGGGGACGTCCAGCATGTCCCATTGGAAGCCATCGGGGGATACGCCCAGATACCGGTCCTTCCCATTGAACAGGCCCTTATAGCGTCGGGCCGGGTCAGGGTCTCGTTCGTCGCGCAGGATGTGATAAAGGCCCATGCCTTCGGGGTCGAGGGCGATATTGTTGTCCTTCGATCCTTGCCATTCGTAGCGGCCAAGCGAAGGTTTGTCCCAATTTACGCCGTCCTGGGAGGTGGCGTAGTGGTTCTTGTACGCGTCGCTTTCCCCGTAGTGGCCGTTGTACCACCACTCCCACACCTCCTTTTCCTGGTTCCATATGGGCACCGACCAGGATGCGACGCGGACTTGTCCCATGGCATGATCGCGTCTCATGACCGCGCCCTTGCGTTTGGGCTTGTGCATGTTGCGCTTTATTGCGAAGGTGCGCTCGATGGCATGATCGTCGAGGAAGAGTTGTTTGTGGGCCTTGGGGTCGATGATGTGGGATTGCATCCAGGTTCTCCCTCGCCTCGGATTTTCGAACTGACGTGGCGACGTTTGGGAGAGTATGGCAGCAACGATCACACAATGCGAGGGTCAGGCCAGGGCTCCCTCGACAGCAGCACGGACCCACTCCTTTTCGGGCAGGCCTCGCAGGCCTTCTGAGGTCATGTACAACCGGCATCGTGGGGTGCAGTCGTCGCAGGGGACCCATCCGGGCTCCACGTCCACACCGTCGATCCGGATGGTTGGTGAGCCTGGAAATATCACCAGGTCGCCGGTTGCTTCGTCAGGCACGTCGATCCGCTGTATTGGTTCCGAGACACCGAACTCTTTGAGCACGTCGGAGAGCATCTGCTCGGCGGCCTCGTGATTGGGACAGTCATCGAACCAGAGTAGTTCTATCTTCATCAGGGCTCCTTCAATGCCGATAGTGGGTTGTCGGGCTCCTCATTCTATTGATGTTCGCAGCCTTTCGTGCCGTTGGCCAGAGTTGCCCTCTTCGATGCGGTGGGCGCGTACGATGGTGCGGCTGCTGGTTGGCGCGGGGTCGTGTACATGCTTCAGTGTGAGTAGTATCGTTGGGCGGGTAGGGTGAGTTGTTCGGAAACGCTGGCTGCACTACGGATATGTATCTGGAGAGTCCATTGAAATTTGGGATCGATGCTGCGAATTTCGGCGACTACTCTGATCCGTCCACGATGTCGGACATGGCGTATGAGGCGGAGGAGGCCGGCTGGGACGGCTTCTTTGTGTTCGATCACATTCTGCCTACCGACGTAGGAATGGAGCTCCACGATCCGTGGGTTGTATTGGCTGCGATCGCCATGCGGACAACTACTATGCGAATCGGCCCGATGGTCACGCCTGTCCCGAGGCGTCGACCCTGGAAGCTCGCGCGGGAGACGGTTTCGTTGGATCATCTTTCCGGCGGGCGGCTGACGCTCTCTGTCGGGATCGGTGGGCCGTCTGAACGCGAATTCGAGAGTTTTGGCGAGACACTGGATGCGAGACTGCGGGGCGACATGTTGGACGAGGGACTGCAGGTTCTTGAAGGGTTGTGGAGCGGCGAGTCGTTCAGCTACGAGGGGAGGCACTATCGTCTCAAGGATGTGGAGTTTGCTCCTCAGCCTGTGCAGTCGCCGAGGATTCCTATGTGGGTCGGGGCCAAGTGGCGCAACAAGAAGCCGCTACGCCGAGCGGCTCGGTGGGACGGTGTGTTTCCGATACCGCACGGCGTCGAGACGATTACTCCGGAGAACCTCAGGACCGTTGTGGACTATGTCAGTGAGCACCGCGAATCGGACGCAGATTTTGATGTGGTATTGGCAGACCATGATGGCAGCAGAAGTCCGGTGAGTCTCGTGGCATACGAGCGGGCGGGGCTCACTTGGTGGGTGCAGCGAATCCATAGTCCCTGGGCCCGGTCGTTGGATGAGGCGCGTGCCCTTATCCGACAGGGTCCGCCAGCGCTGTAATTGATTTGGTCGTGTACATCTGGTCTGGAGCGTAGTATCGTATGTCGACGGCGAATCCTGTACCTGAACATCTGGAGGAACATACCGTGACAACAGGCGAACGACCCTTCATTGTCGGAGCTATTTTCTCGGCGCAGCATGGCCACATTAAAGGTCATCTGAGGACCCTCAATGAGCTCGATGAGGTCTCTGAGATCCACCTTTGCGCCATTGAAGGCGGAGAGTTGGAGGAAATTTCCGAGCTGTCGTCCAAGGTGAAGTCCGGCACACGCAATCTGGACGAATTTCTGGCCCGGGACGATATCGAATTCATCGTGGTGACGGCGCGCAACGACATTAGCGCGGACGTTTTGCAGAAGTGCGTGGACGCGGGCAAGCATTTCATATTCGAGAAGCCGGGCGCCATGAACGCGCCGGAGCTACGGGCTGTGGCCGAGTCTGCCAAAGCCAAGGGCATCACGACCGGTGTCGTGTTCCAGAACCGGTGGACTCCCTCGAACAAAGAGGTGAAGCAGGCGAGGGTCGACGGCGCATTTGGTCGGGTGATGACGGTAGAGACGCGGCTGGCGACGTCCCAGGTCCGGTTCCGGAGGCCCGACACGTGGATGTTCAAGAAGGCTACTGGTGGGACAGGGATTCTCGCGTGGCTGGGCTGCCACCATATCGATATGGTGTGCTACCTGCTGGACGACAAGATCGTCGAGGTGTCGGCGATGCTGGGGACCCAGAGCCCGGAGCCGATCGAGGTGGAGGACACTGCGTTCCTGTCGGTTCGTTTTGCAGGGGGCGCCATGGGGACGATTCACTCTGGCTATCATCTGGCGGGACCGATGCCAGCCGGGATGGGCGGCTCTAACGACTCGTTCATCGCCGTACGCGGGACCAGTGGCTACGCGCGCGTCGACGGCACGCGAGGCACCTCCTACGGGCTGTACAGCGATGCGCCAGGATGGTCTTCCGGGGGCTATCGCGAGAAGGTGTTCAGTCTGCCGGAGTCACCGGCGTACGGTGGCGCGGCAGGTGAGGATTTCATGTTGCAGCACATGGAGGCGTCGCGGACTGGCGGGAAGGCTCCCACCTCCATCGACGATGCGGTGCATGTACTTGAGGTGATCGACGCGGCGGTCGAGTCGTCGGCTACGGGGCGACTGGTGAAAATAGGAGGCTAGCGCTCTGGTGGTGCCGCCGCCCAACGTTGAATTGCTCTAGATACGGTGAGCAGCCCGATGATCCTAGTTTTCAGACGCCAGGAGAAATCGACTGACGAACCAATCCATTTCGTTCAACGGCATTCTTGCTTTGGTGTTTGCATTGGTGATCGGCTGTGGTGGAGGTGACGGAGGGGAGAGCATCTACTCTCTCGATGGTATCGTTGCGCTGCTCAGGGAGACCGACTATGAGATTGGAGACCCTACTAGTCTGGTCCTTCAACCCACCATCGTTGGGGCAGTCAATGGCTTTGAACTTGAGATCAATGGCAAACCAGTCGAAATGTACCAATACGAAAGTGCCGTCGAGGCTGAGGAACTAGCGAGTCGCCGCAAAGTGATATGGAAGCTCAGCCCCGGCACATTTGAGGTTTACAGCAAGGGAGCGTTTGTAATCTTACTCTCTGTGTCTGATGAAATTGGGT
>CAUZNX010000116.1:0-5368 GCA_963580905.1 Dehalococcoidia bacterium
TTGTCGATGTGGAGGGCGTCGAGCATTGATGCGTACAGGTCGGCCTGTTCGGCCGGACCTCGGCCGGAATCAAGAGGCGTCCGGAGGTACCCGGGTCGTGACGGAGCGATCAGTTGGCAGCCACCGGCTCGCAGGTGTTGGGCCCAGATCAGGCCCTGGTCGAACCCACCAGGCGAGCCGTGAATGCTCAACACTCTGGGTCCATCACCTTCTGTAGCGACCTGGATCGGCCCGAGGTCAGTTTCGACCATGGTGGCTCGCTCATCCAGCGACCTCATCAGATTCTCAGTCCAGCGCGACACAAGGTCCAAACGAATGCTCCGGGTGGTCCGGTGGGGGACAGTCCACCACCACAATGTGCTCGGTAAGCCGATCATCGGGGTCGCTGAGGAACTGGCCTGGGTTATCGGCCTTCAGGCCCAGTTCGAGGAACGGAACTTCCCCTTCTTCCGTCAGGACGGTTGCCACGTCTACTCGGCTCACCGAGCGAGTCGCCGTTCCAACAGCGACGTATCCGACTCCGGGGATGACACACGCCACATGATCACCCGGTGACAGGTTCTTGGGGGTGCGCACGTACCAGTCGCCTCCACAGCGTAAGCATTGCAGAAGACCGCCCCGAACTGGTCCGCCTGGGTTCGTTAACTAGGGGGGACGGCCTGGACCGGTTCGGCCAAACCAGTTCAGGGCAGCGTGGGGCGTGGGGCGTCGGAGCAGAGTTTTCGTTTCTATGTAAGCATCGCCCTTCACTACAAACGGGGGAAACATGTCATACACGACGATCACGGTGAGTAGGCCGGGTGCAGTCTTTCGTGCTGCGTCAAATGCGGACGAGGCGAATGCGGTCTTCGCTCAGGTGCAGGGAATCGTCGCTGCTAACGGTGGCGAAATGGGGATGATCGGTTACGACCACGCTCAGGCCGCCAACGTGGCGATCACCACATTCCCAGACGCCGAGTCGGCGGCCAAGGCGGCGATTCAGATAGAAGCCAAGCAACTTCTCGATGTCGTATCACGCGGGATGTTCAGCACGATGGAAGAGCTCTGGCCTGTACTCACGGACGCTATGGGCTAAGTCTCAGCGGACCAGCGGACCAGCGGACCAGCGGACCAGCGGACCAGCGGACCAGCGGCCCAGGGGGACGGCCTGGAGCAGAAACCAGGACGCCTCCTCGTGGAGTCGGGGGGAATCGACTCACAGAAATCTGTCTGGGGTGTCCGCCTGGACCGCTAACGCCCGTGGATTCAAGGATCTCTGTCTGTCGGGTAGGTCTGTGTCCGTCTGGTGGCGTGCCATTTGTGACACAGCTTGTGACACACGAGGGCGGCCTATTTGGAGATGCGGACCCTGTCGGATTCACTCGCTTCGATCAGTTCGATAGTTACGCCTTCGACGGTTATCGAATCACCAATGCGTAGGAGGGGATCAAGATGCACCTCGATCAAAATGTTGTCTGGATTGTCGGGGTCCCATGTGAGCCATGGGTTCTCTCGGGCAGTAGCCAAGTCGGCCGGGCGCATGCAGTCGGTGATTGGGCATGTTGCCATCGCCCATTCAGACGGTCGTCCGTCAGGGATCTGGACCCAAGCCTGCCCGGAGCCGTCCATAACCGAGGTGTCGTAGACGTAGACCAGCAACCCATCGGCACCGAAATCTCGTAAGTACGCCCGCTTACGAACTCCACCGACGTCGATCCCAATCGCTATGTCCCCGGCGGTCGCGGAGTAGCCCTCGGCACGTCTCGATTCGACAACGATGACTTTGCGGTCACTTACAGGAATCATTGCTGCTTTGTACCCCTCCTCCTCCCGAGTAAGCGGAGACAGAGAAACTTCGACATCAGTCAGCGAGTCGGATGGGCGGCAGTAGACCTGCTCGTCACTTAACCATCCGAGAAGCCACCGGTGCCAAGCGATGATCTCGCGGGCGTTCCCGTTCTGGTGCGACATGACAGCCCACTCACCCATCGGCAAATTCGCCGGACCGGTAGCGAAGATCTCGTCGGCGGCTTGGTACCCGTAGCGGTAGAGGTCGCTGATCCCTATGTCGTGGAGCGTTTCGTGGACGTAGAACATGGCAACTCCACCGTTCTGGATGAAGTCAGGCCGGTTGAAGACATACCCGGGGCCATCCCAGGCACGGATCGGTCCCTCGTCGGTCATGACGCTGAAAACGTCGGTTTTGTTGCCTTCGCCTCCATTGGCCACGTCCGGACCCAGATTGCCGGGATGTGGCGGGTAGTGCCAGTCGTTGGCGATCTGGGTGTTTGTTTCTGGTATGAGCATGAAAAGCGAGTGCACGCCTGTGAAATCGATGTGTGGGTCTGCGGCTTCTACGACCTCGGTCGTGAGATCTCGCCCCAAACCACCGGATCCTTGGAGACCAAAGGTGCCCGAATCCTTCGGTACCCGGAACACCCGGTCGCCGAACCGGAAGTTCGTGTGTAGTCGTCCACCTGATGCGATCCGGAAGTATTCGGTGACCTCACTGGCGACGGTTCGGATTTTGTCTAGTTGGGTTTCGGATCCCGGTGAGTCCGGAAAATCGATGGCGAGAAAAGCGATTTCGAGTGTCCCAAGAGAGGGGTTCATGTCAGGAACCATTGGAAACCCGGTTGAGTACATCGGGTTCACGTAGGCGAGATTGTGTTCTTGGTTCGTTAGGCGATGCGTGTAATCGACCTCGTCAACCATGGGTTCCTCGTACACGTAACGGGTCAACCCGCGGTGGTCAGCCAGTCTGCAGAGATCGGTGTCCATGCTCGGCTGGCTGGGTTCCCTGTAGGGCGCCAGCGTGGTCGGTGCTGTGGTCGTAGTGGTTGCGACAGTGGTGGTCGGTGTGGCAGTCGTTGTGGGTGCGGCGGTGGTTGTTGGTGCCTGAGTCGTAGCTGGTGCCACAGTGGTTGATGTGACGGTGGTGGTCGGTACCTGAGTCGTAGCGGGTGCGGCGGTGGTTGTTGGTGCCTGAGTCGTAGCTGGTGCCACAGTGGTTGATGTGACGGTGGTGGTCGGTACCTGAGTCGTAGCGGGGGCGACGGTGGTCGTCGGTGCTTCCGTTGTGGTGGGCGCCTTAGGGGCAGCGGTATCGGGGTCAGCGGTATCGGTGGCCCCACCGGAGCAGGCGGAGACGAACATGGCCAGGATCAGGAACCCGGCTGCGCTGCGCTTCATGATCAGAGTCTGTCACCCGCGCCGGAGCGGAACTCAGTAACAGTTCTCGATGAACACCTAGGTGGTGGAGCTGGGGGGAATCGACTCACAGAAATCGGTCCAGGACATCCGTCTGGACCGCTCTGGCCCGTGGAATCAGGGTTCCGCGTTCGACGTGTGCGCCTGCCTCCGTCTAGTGGTGAGCCATTTGTGACACGGGTTGTGACACTCGAAGGCGGACTATATGGAGACTCGGGCCCTGTCGTAGTCGTGTGACCAGTTGAATTGCTGCTGGGGTCGGTTACGGGCAGGACTGTGGAAGAACCAGTTCCTGAACGAGACCGCCACAATCCGTTAGCCCGCCCCAATCGCCTACTCCACATGCCGTGCCGTCGTTGTTGCCGTCAAGGTTCGTTCCACTTGTCGGATTGGCGTCGAAGAACTCCTGGGCTTCAGCCTGAGAGTCAAACCAACCGCAACTAGCGTCAGCAGGATCAGGGCCCGACGAGCCTACGTTCTCACCGTCGGAGCTCGCCGAACTTCCAGCGTCAGCAGGATCAGGGCCCGACGAGCCTACGTTCTCACCGTCGGAGCTCGCCGAACTTCCAGACCCCTCACAGAACCGAGCGAGAACCAGACCATTTGCACAATCTGATAACCCGCCCCAGTCACCTACTCCACATGCCGTGCCGTCGTTGTTGCCGTCAAGGTTCGTTCCACTTGTCGGATTGGCGTCGAAGAACTCCTGGGCTTCGGCCTGAGAGTCGAACCAGCCGCAACCAGCGTCAGCAGGATCGTAACCACTACGAATGCTTTGAGTGTCCCCAGGCCCGCAAGGGATACCGTCACCGTTGGTGTCGAGCCCTGCGCCGAGTTCAGGGTTGGCGTCAAAGAACTGTTCGGCTGCCTCCTCAGATTCGAAGATGGTGCACGGCACACCGACGGTTCCTGCTCCGCCACCGGGGACCTCCGGGATCTGCCCACAGTGGGTCTCGGCTGGGCCCCCATTGAGCCTTGAATCAACGAAGGTAAAGATCGCTTGGACTACTCCGTCGTTGGTGAACATTTCGATCGAATGCGGCAGGTTCTCGTGCCAACTCACCGTTATGGGTTGGCCGTACTGACAGACCGTTTCCACGTACTCGATCAGGGCTGCGGGAGGTACGGCGGGGTCGTCGGTGGGGTGGATCAAGATGACGGGAGCGGCCCCGATCCCCTGACCAATCGCGTTGACAACACTTGGATCGACACCGTTGGAGAAGGTTGAGTCATATGGGAACTTGAAGATGTCTTCGGGTTCGAACTGCATGAAGTACTCGTTGGTCTCGGTCATGCACTGTTCTTCGAGGACGTCGAGATGACTCACTCCGAGATCGGTGAGAATCCGACTGGCGGGGGCTAGTTCTGCTCCCCAGATTGCCTGTTGAACTGCGGCACCCAGGACGATGTAACCGCGTGCTGATGAACGCATGAGGAGTTCTGGGACCCAACTCGATTTGACCACTCCGGCGAGTAGTCCGATAACGCCGATGAGGTCAAGATCTGGCGCGTAGACGCTGGCGATTTCGTTGGCCTTCGACATGGCGTGGCCACCGACTGAAAAACCCGTGAGAACAGTTCTGTTCCCGGCCCCGGCTGGTGCAAAGTTGCCGGCGGCCCGAGCAGCATCGAGAAGGTTCTTTCCCTGGGCGGAACTCTGGGCCCATGCGTACATCCCGGGTGTGCCCGAGCCTTCATAGTCGGAAGCCACCACTACAAAACCCCGACTAAGCAGCCCTCCGATCGTGTCACTGAGCTGTTCCTGGTACATATAACCGCTTCTCGTGCCGGCGCAGTGGTCTCCGGCCCCGCGTGTGCCGTGACCCCAGGACAGGATCGGTCGTCCACCCTGTGGAGCTTCCCCATCCGGTATGGCGATCCACGCCGAGACCGCGCGAGGTTCGCCACAGACGCTTTCAGACCGGTAGAGGATGAGGTAGGCGGTTCCGCCTTCCAGGTCCGCGTCGTGGCGGGCCCAGATCACGTCCCCTGGTTCGCCGGGCATCGGATCAGGCGGAATCCAGAAGTCGAGACCTTCGGGCGCAGGATCGATTAGAGCCCCGAAAACGTTGCCGGATGAGATGTTTGGGGTATGGACCTGGTGGAGACGGGTAGCCGCCGCCGGATCGCAAGCGTCGGAGATCCAACGGGAGGCAACAAATAACTCCTCTGGTGTCTC
>CAUZNX010000117.1:0-5349 GCA_963580905.1 Dehalococcoidia bacterium
GATGGCGTGCGACTGGCAGCGGATATCTACTGGACTGCAATCGATGGTGAGCGAGTTCCGGGGCCGCTTCCGACAATCCTTGGTCGCACCTCTTACGACAAAACCTGGCCCGAGCTGTGGGTCAAGACCGTCGCGGACTATTTCGCACCCAGGGGATACGCAGTGGTGATCCAGGATCAGCGCGGCCGGTCTGCCTCCGAGGGCACTGGCCAGTACCACCATACGGCGAATCCCCTTGAAGGCCAGGATGGTTACGATACCGTAGAGTGGATTGCCGCCCAAGATTGGTCAGATGGCCGCGTCGGCATGGTGGGCAGCTCCCACGGCGGTATTGTTCAGACAGCGGCGTCGTTGCACCGGCCGCCTCACCTGACTGCCATATGGGTGGACGTCGCACCGACGAATATCTTCTCCCATCAGTCTCGTGAGGGTGGGGCGATGTCACTGCAGATGTTTGGTGCGCTGTTCATGCACGCCCACGATAGTCAGGAGATACTCGACGACCCGGCGGCTCTGCAAGAGGTGGTCGAGGGATGGGAGGACATGGGCCGTCTGATTTTTGAAATGCCATTCAGGCCCGGTGAAACGCCTCTGCACAGGGTTCCAAATCTGGAAGACGTGCTCTTCCACTACTACTACGACGGCGAGTACAACGACCTCTGGGCCATGGAGACCTGCGACCAGGCTCGTCACTTTGCTCGTGCCGCCGATATTCCAGGCGTGTTCTCCGGCGGTTGGTACGATCCTTTCGCGGTTGCGACGACGGATCAGTACGCGACGATGGCTGCCAAGAACAGCACTCCACAGCGATTGCTCATGGGACCGTGGACCCACCAGGGGATGCGGAACGGCGCTACTAGCTGTGGCGATGTGGAATTCGGCCCAGATGCCGGCTTCGGCAGCCATGTGTACAACGCACTTCGACTCCGCTGGTTCGACCGCTGGCTCAAGGACATAGAGACCGGCGTCGACAACGACTCGCCCGTCCGCATTTTTATCATGGGCGGTGGGAGTGGTCGACGGAACGCACGGGGGCAGTTGGAACACGGCGGCGTCTGGCGGTCGGAGGGAGAGTGGCCCCTTGAGCGGACGGAACTCAGGACGTTACACATGCGCGCCGGAGGCGGGCTCACAGATGAACCGCCGCGGGCAGACGAGTCCCCTTCGACGTACATCCATGACCCGGAGCATCCGGTGCCCAGTATAGCCGCGTCTGTGACTGGGCTGTCAGAGCTGGTGCGCGTACCCGGTGGCCTCGACCCGGCGCAATGGCCGCCGCGCTATCGAGCCAAGCCCCTGCTCATCGAGGGTGGTGCACACCAGAAGGAGGAGCCGGACCGGTTCGGTTCCGAGCCGCCGTACCCGTTGTTGGCGGACAGACAAGACGTGCTCGTCTTTGAGACCGAGCCGCTGGAGGAGGATATCGAGATCACAGGCGGGGTGGCGGTGACGCTATGGGTATCGTCATCGGCGGTCGACACTGACTTCGCCGCCAAGTTGGTTGACGTGTACCCGTCTACCGACGACTACCCTGAGGGGTACCACCTGAACCTGGCCGACTCGATCATTCGATGTCGTTTCCGCGATGGCTATGACAAAGCGGAACTTATGGAGCCTGGAAAGGCATACGAGGTGCGGATCAACCTACCGCCGACAAGCAACAAGTTTGTGGCCGGGCATTGCATCCGGGTGGACGTGGCTAGCAGCAGCTTCCCGAAGTTTGACGTAAACCCGAACACTGGCGAGGCCCTTGGTCGGCACACTCGCTCGGTCAAAGCCGACAACACCGTCTTTACCGATGCAACACGCCCGTCCCGCGTCGTCCTGCCGATCATCCCCTAGGACCAGTCAGGTGATCTGAAGTAGGCGAGACCCCTAGCGGAGCATGTCCCTGAGTAGGCTGGTCGTTCCCTCGATGGCTGCATTGGCCAGTGCACGGCCCTTTTCGGCGGTGGCTCGGGCAGCGTCCGTATCGGACGCTTTGGCGTGGTCCCATCGCACGTTATCGGGCAATGCGTGCATAGCGAACGAGGTTTCGAACTCCCCTGCGTGACCGGGGTACTCTCCGGATTCCAGCACCTCTTCGGCAAGCTCATCTGGGATGAGGTCCCAGTAGCTGTTGAACCGCAGGTCCAGGCCGGGGTCGTCGCGGTCGAGGAGGGCCTCGGTGTAGTCGGTATGGGTGTGGACTGCCTCGGCGGTGTCGGTGGATAGCGGGTGTCCGTAGGTAGACGTGAGGTGCAGCCGCCACTGCTGGATGACTCCCTCTACAGGCGCGACGTTGCCGCCGTGTCCGTTCAATATAAGAACATTGCGTATGCCGTGGCGAACGAGGCTCTCCACCGCGTCGAAGACCACGGCAAGCCAACTGCCAGGCTTCACAGACATCGTGCCGGGGAAGTGCATGTGGTGTTCAGCTATGCCGATGGATATGGGTACGGCTACCACCACATCGGGATACAGCAACTTTGCGGCCTTCTCGGCGACATACGTGCTGGAGGCGATGTCCTGGGGGAACGCTAGATGTTCCAAGTGCTGTTCTATACTACCCGTCGCGATTATGGCCGCCTTGAAGCTGTTGACTTCGAGGGCCTGTCGGAACTCGCGGCGAGTAAGTTTCTCGAGACGGACTTCTCGGGTACTGTCCATTACTCTACTTCTTTCCTTCGTACTGCTTTGTGGCGGCATCCAGGGACCTGGTGCGTAGCGCCATCAAATCGTGCCTGTTTTCGGAGGCCCATTGCTGAGACCTGGAAAGGCTCGTCAGGGAGCCCTGGAATTGGGGCATGACGTAGCGGGCCATTAGCTCATAACTCCGGTGCGTCTGTTCGCGCGTCGCGGCCCACTCGGATGCCTGGATCAGGATTCCGCCGAAGCCGCCGCTGTCTTCGTTGAGCCTGTTAATGGTGTCTACAAGGTCGTCCGGCGTGCCGATGCACCACGCGCCCTCGTCAACCATGTGATCGACGATTTTGTCCGCAGGGCCGTCGTAGGCCACGGGAAAGCCCATCGTGTCCTCGAAGTAGTTGCGCTGGTACTTAGCCGCACCTTCGCGGGCCTGTTCCATGGCCTCTTTCTTGGTGTCGGCCAGATGGGCCGGGATAACCAGACGCCAGTCCTCGCGCCGGACCGTGTTGCCATGCTTTTTGGCCGTCTCCTCCGCGATCTCCCAGAACTGATCAAGCTTGTGGACGACAGTGCCGCCCCGCAGGGCGCTCACAGATAGCACGCCCGTGCCGAATTTGCCTGCCAGCACCATGCCGGACGGGGACTGTGAAGCCGCGACGTAAATTGGAAAGTGAGGCTGTGTGTACGGTTTCAGGTTCAGTTGCGCTTCTTTGAGGGTAAACCAGTCCGACTGATGGGTGATCGGCTCATCCTCCGTGAGCAGCCTCATGATGACACCCAGCGCCTCTTCGGTGCGTGGTCTCTGGGTGGGCGGGTCGATGCCCATCATGTATGCATCGGATACGAGTGCGCCGGGGCCTACCCCCATCATGATGCGGCCCCTAGTCAGGTGATCGAGCAGCACCATGCGATCTGCGGCCATGAGAGGGTGATGGTACGGGAGGCTCAGGACGCCTGTACCGAGTTTGATATTCCGGGTCCGCTCAGCAACCGCTGCGATGAACAGCTCCGGCGAGGCTATGGTCTCCCACCCGGCGCTGTGGTGCTCGCCTATCCAAGCTTCGTCAAAGCCCAGATGGTCGATCCACTCGACCAGTTCCATGTCGCGCTGGAGGGCGAGAGTTGGGTTCTCACCGAGCGCGTGGAACGGGCCCAGAAATATTCCGAATTTCAAACGCGCAGGCAGTGCCATCGTGACCTCTTTACCGGGGAATTTCACAAGTCAACGAGGATTCTAGCACGGCGACTCAGGGGCTACAAATACAAGGCAACATGTTGTGGGAATTGACATGCGCCGGGGGATGTCACTGGTCTACGGCCCTCGGTATTGGAAGGGGTACACCGCGTCTATCGTGCCCGCGGGTGGTTAGTTTCTTGGTGGTTGATGATGTCTCAACGCCCGCGGTTGTGTGATTAACTGGGCGCAGGGGAGCTGTCTCACGTTGACCGATTCGGTGGCGCGACATATAATTTTGTTATGGGAACAGATACTAAAATGCTGTCTTCTGCGGACATAGCACGCGTCGTCGTTGACGTGGGCTCAGATAAGTTGGCATCGGACATCGTCATGCTAGACCTGCGCGGGGTCAGCGATTTCGCGGATTACTTCGTAATCATGAGCGCAGATTCGGCGCGGCAGATGAGCGGCCTCGCCGGCGACGTGGAGGAAGCCTTGAGGCTTGCCGGCGTCCAGCGCCACCA
Source organism: Dehalococcoidia bacterium (assembly GCA_963580905.1). Taxonomy (GTDB): domain Bacteria; phylum Chloroflexota; class Dehalococcoidia; order Lucifugimonadales; family CAJWER01; genus CAJWER01. Next base: position 4,330 of record CAUZNX010000117.1, read on the forward strand.
CCGGGAGGGAACCCCGGCAGGTGGCTGGATGCTTCTGGATTTCCTCGACGTGATTGTCCATATATTCACCCCCGATAGACGGGAGTTCTACCACCTCGAAGAGGCCTGGTCTCAGGCGACCGAGACCGTCAGGATTCAATGATCCAGGGGTCGGTCGCGCGATCGTACTCCAGAATCTCGTCTTCCGCGAAGAATAGTGCAAGCTCCCGTTTCGCCGACTCAGGCGAGTCGGAACCGTGCACCAGGTTCAGTCCGATGGACACGGCGTAGTCGCCCCTGACGGTGCCCGGCGCCGCGTTGGCGGGATTGGTCTCGCCCATTAGCGTACGGACCATGCCTATCGCGTCTTCGCCTTCTATCGCCATAGCCACCAGCGGTCCTGATGTGATGAACTCCGCCAGCCCTTTGAAAAATGGCTTGTCGACGTGCTCGGCGTAGTGTTGGCGGGCCAGTGCATCGTCCATTCTGGCCAGCTTCATCCCCACTAGTTTCAGCCCCTTGCGCTCCAGCCGCGATACGAGTTCACCGACGAGTCCCCTTTGAACTGCATCGGGTTTCAGCAGTACTAGTGTCTTCTGCAATGCTTTCGTGCCTCCATTGTTGTTTACTATTTCTGGACAAATTATAGATTCGCTGTCAGGCGGTAGACCCTCAGGCCAATGTAACGCTCGCCTGATCTCCTCGACGCGACAAAATGGGCGTTGAGGCTATCACTTCCTTTTCTTGGCGGAGTTGATCTGGGCCGAACGCATGTATTGAGGTTGGAGCAGGGCAGGGTCTTCGCCCCCGGTGGCCTGCATCTGCGAGTGGCCAAGTTGGGCCACCACCGCTGGTCTCCTGGTCGGACACGGGCTATTGGCGATGATTGCGGCATCGCCAAGACTCTCCTTCAGTATATCCGCCAGTCCTGCGACGGCTTCGCCGCAAAATAGCGTCGGTTGATCGACAGACGCTGCTAACTCTTCGGGGCTCTCGACCCGCAGATTGCTTGCGGCGGCTTCCCCCAGGCCTACGTCAAAG